>WJLZ01000210.1 GCA_014728215.1 Chitinivibrionales bacterium | reverse complement strand
GGGTATGCTCAAGCAGAAGGAGGCAATCGATATCCTTATCGACGCGGCGAAAGGCCGCAATCCCTTTATCAAAGAGTTTGCCTGTGAAGCCCTTGGTGAGCTTGGTATGTCGGCGGCTGTACCCGTGCTCGTTTCAGTGCTCGACAGTGCCCGTTTTGAAGCACGGGTTGCTTCAGCAGAAGCGCTCGGAAAAATACAGGACCCTGCGGCGGTTCCGGCACTGGTTGACGCCCTTAATGATACGATTATGGAGGTGGTCGAATATGCGATATTTGCCCTGGATTCTATAGGGGATCGATCGGCCCTTGGTCCTTTACTTGAACATGTTAATAAAAAGGATGCCGTCTGGAACTCGTATCCAAACTGCCTTCTGCATGCCGCCGTTTCCTCGGGAATAAAGGCTATCGACACGGTCCCCGCGCTGCTTGATGCCTCCGATCCTGCAATCAATGAGATAGGCATAGGAGTTCTGCAGTATTCAGCCGATCCGCGGGCAGACACACTGCTTCGTGGGGCACTCGATCATCCCCGGTACGGCATACGCAAGAACGCCGTCACCGCACTCGGTGAACGTGGAGACAGAGACGCCGTGGAAGCGCTTCTTGCACTGCTCACCAATCCCGATCCTTATATTCGCCGGGATGCGATCATTTCCCTTGGCAAGATAGGGGACAAACGGGCTGTCGATCCGCTTATTGATATTGTAAAGGCAGTTTCCGGCTCCCGGGATTTTGATGAAGCCGCGGTTTTGAAAGCAGCAATGGCCAACCTCGGTGCACTGAAGGCTTCCGAGGCGGTCGAACCTCTTGTTCATGTGCTCGCCGACACCGGCCTTGGCCGGCTCCGCTACTTTGCCGCCGCCGCGCTGGGTGAAATCGGCGATTCCTCGGCAGTTGGCCCACTTATCGACTGTCTTGATGAGCCACCCCCCAAACAGCTCATCGAAGATGTTACAGCCCTGGATATCAGGGCCTCGTCGGTGATTGCCCTTGGAAAGATCGGCGATTTCAAGGCTACGCCTCATCTTTTAGCCCTGCTCGATTCTGCGGAAAGGGAATTACAGCGGGATATCCTCCGAGCGCTCGGAAAACTCAACGATCCTACCACGGTACAACGGATCAGCACGTTTCTCAAATCCCCTCACAGGGAGCTGGCTGACGAAGCTCGATTGGCGCTTGTTGAAATTACCGGTAAGGAGTTCGGGCGGAATATCGAGAAATAGAATAGGAGGCTCAAAAACAATGGCGGCCTCCCCGGTGAGTGCTCCTTGCTCCAGCCCTTCGCTTCAGAGAAGAGCTTTTTTTCGTCCTGAATTTTATTCTCTTGACATTCTTAATTAAATCTCTATAATTAAAAATACGGTATTTCGACTGTGTCTCTCCCTCTAGCATACCGGATAGAGGAGGGTTCGGGACAAGGCTGGATTATAGTTTTGCCGCCGGCGAGGGATGATATTCAGCCGCTTGATGATTTTTTTAACTTTCGACCAGGCTAATTTTTTAAGGAGGGCCTATGAGAAGGATTGCTCTTTTAACAGCTTTGATTACGACTCAGGTGTTCGCGGTGAGCGATCTCACCTTTTCTCCCGATTCAATTGGTCAGAATGATGTTGCGACCTTGTCGGGGACCTTTTCATCGCCGGGGGACTCAATTGAATATATTTACATATACGATTTTAACAGCGACGGCATTATTGATACCGGCCAGGACGCGGTTGTTGTTTCCTCGGATGAGGAGGGGCCTTTTGTTGACGGCGACGACGAGATGGACACGATTGCGGATGGTTTAATGTCAATTGATTTTGTCCGTTCTGCCTACTGGGATCCATTCCCATTTGCCGGTACCTATGCTTTTGTGATGTGGGATGAGAGCGGGAGCGATACGGCGAAACTCGTGGTTTCGCAGGTTGCAACGTCACTGAGTGTCTCCGGCGCCGTAACCGGGCCCTCGGGTCCAATCGAGGGAATCGCCGTGCGGGTGATTTCATGTTCAACCTCAAATCGTGATGATTGTTTTGTCCGGCATGGCCTGACCGATGCAAATGGAATATATACAGTCTATGTTTCTCCTGATTTTCAAGGCAAAGACATTTTTCTCCAGGTTGAGGATATGTTCGATATTCTTGAAGGAGTCAGCGTAATTCCTCCCGAAGATCTCGATACCGTCTTAAGCGCCTCATTGACCGGTATCGATTTCCTGTATCAACAAGCTACGCAATTTATAGCCGGTGTTGTTATTGATGAAAACGGGGCGGCAATTCCCGATGCAGTCCTTGAATTCAGCGAAGACAACCTGGGTGTTGAAATGTATATCGATTGTGACGGGGCAGGTAAATTTGTTGCTCCTGTTTCTCCCGGAAAATGGGACATTGAAATGGATTTATGGGAGACTGACGGATACATGGCGGAAGAGAAAAAAGTGACGGTTCTGGAAACCGACGATACAGTGACAATAACTTATACGGCATATACCGCCGATCAGACAATCACCGGACGGGTTGTTGATCCCGATTCTGTTATTGATCTTGGAGAATGTGACGTCGGCGCTTCAGCCCAGGTAGATAGTAATTGGGTATTTTCTGGAACGGATATTGATGAGACCGACGGCAGCTTTTCTGTTGATGTTTCATCCCAGTTGGCGCCTTTTGACGTTTCTTTATGGACAAAGGATATTCCGCACGGTTATTATCTGGATCCCCGAAGTTATCACACGGTTTCGGCGGGCGATACCGGTCTGGTTTTTGAAATCCTCAAGATTTCTAATGTAATTGAAGGAACTGTGCTGGATGAAAATGAAAATCCCGTCATTAATGAGTCTTTGTATGTGTTTAAGGATGAATGGGGATTTGATCCGATACCGGCGCAAACCGACGCCAATGGGAGCTTTTATGCAACCGTGGCGCCGGGGGATTATTATTTCTTAGTTGATGATTCTTCCTATATGCAAAAGCGAATGATGGTTTCGGTATATGATTCGGTGGATACAACCGAGGCTTTCCATTATGTACATACAACCGATTCGATTATCAGTGGGACCATATCCGGTGATACCGCCGGTCTTGACCTGACCGATATCGTAGATATCGGTGCTATGGTTACGGTCTCCGAGACGAGTGGCGGGTCATCACAATGGGGCTGTTTGGCAGTTATTGACGGTGATGGTTCCTACAAAGTGCATGTTTCATCACTTTACGGTCCTTATTCGGTGCGTATGGAATTTAATGGTGACTATTATGACGATTATATCATATTCCCCTGGGAATATGATTCGGTGGAAGCAGGACAGGATAATGTGTCATTTCAAATGTTTAAAATCGGTGGGACAATCAGTGGAAAGGTCTCATTTGAAATACCCGATAATGCCTATATTGCGGGAGTAAAGGCCATCGATACGGTGACCGGTATAGAATTCGGCAGCTATATCGATGATACCGACAGTACCTATATGATCAATGTACCTAACGGTGTTTACAGGGTGCTCGCCGGATACATGAGTTCCACTGCAACCGATAGTGTGGTGATCGATAGCATCGTTGTCCAGGATAATGATATAGTAATCAATTTCACTGCAGATGGCGCCGCGGTGGTTCCCGCCTCGATCCCGGTACAAAAAGACCGGCTGTTCTTCAGCTTCTCCAGCTACCCCAATCCATTTAGAGGGGCGGCACGGCTCAATTTTGTGTCACCGGTAGCAGGAAAGGCCGAACTGAGTGTCTTTGATATGACCGGACGTTTGATTGTTACACTTCATTCCGGCATGGTGCAACGGGGAAGTCATACTTTCCGGTTAAGCCGGGATAATGATGGAGAACCACTGAAATCAGGGGCATATTGTGCCCGCTTATGCATTAAAGGCCTCCAGGAATACAGAAAAAATATTACCCTCTTTGTTGTCCATTAAGACAATCTGTTTTGTTGAACACCAAAAGGCGGCATTGTGATTGCAGTGCCGCCTTTTTTGGTGACTTCGCATCGGAATATGTATATCCCTTCTCGATCCCCGGCAGAATTGGCATTCTTTGTCTTTTAATCTCGCTAAATCGGTACTAAATTGAATCATTATGACACACCGGTGTTTCACTTTGAATCATAAAACCGGGAGAAAATGTTATAGCACAGGGCTATTTAAATAAATATGCGTCAAAATCAAATAATTACAGGGAATCTATAACATTGGCATGGCTGTTGCTGACTAATAATGGTGAAAATATGGAATCAAGACTGAAAGGAGGCCTTACATGAGACGGCCAAATGTAGTTGATAAGCGAAACGTACGATTGGAAGAAATGATGAAAGAAGGTTACATACCCTTCAGGGGAGGCCGCCCGAAACGAAAAAATGTGATATCCAGTGATGATGTGACCAATCTTACAATCGCGCTGAATTCGAGTAAGAGTTTTGATGATTTCCTTAAGAATGTATAAATCATCGGGAAAAATAAAAAACGTATCAATAACCAAAGGAGGTTGTTATGGAACTGGTAAGGTACAATCATCCAACATCACTCGCCACTCTTTTTGATGATCTGTTTGAAAATTCATTTGGATGGAGCAATCGTGAGATTTCCAACAATGTGTATCCTTCGGTTGATATCGAAGAGCATGAAGACCATTATGCTTTAAAAGCCGATCTTCCGGGACTCAATAAAAAGGATATCGCTATCCGGGTTGAGAACGGAACGCTGACACTGAGTGGCGAAAAGAAACACGAATCGAAGAAAAAAGAGAAAGACACATACTCCTATTACGAGCGTTCGTTTGGGCGTTTTGAGCGGTCATTTGCTCTTCCGGATAATGTGGATGCTGAGCATATCGATGCTCATTACAAAGACGGGGTTCTGGAAGTGGACCTTAAAAAGAAGCCCGAATCAAAGCCAAAGGCGATTGAGGTGAAAGTGGGATAATCAACCCGTTCCGAAGGTTTGCATGGATGAGGAGTAGTGCCTGGAGAGGTACTACTCCTTAATTATTATTGCATCAGCCTGTTCGGTAACTCGAAAATATCCCGCTTGGCTTCCAGATAATATAGATAGTCCTGCAACGATACATCCGATTGGACTCTGTGATCGACATGGGGAATGAACCCGCCTTCACTGACAATCGGTTTGAGGCGGAGCAGCTCTTTTTTTATTGCATCCTTTCCTTTGAGTAATACAGTCTTGTCAAAACCGCCCATCATACGGATGCCTGGATACTCTTTTCGGAGCGTTTCCGGATGAACGCCGGCATTTACCTCCAGCGGGAAAATGATATTCACGCCGTTGTCGATCCAGGTGGGCACTAAAAGCCGGTTGTCGCCGTCGCAATCAACATATGAAAATTGTGTCCCGCCCCGGGCATAGGCGTCCATGGTTGCCTTGTACACCGGGCCGCATTTATTGTAGAAAAACTCCGGCGGCGTTATCGGGCCGGTTTTAAAGGCGATATCTTCCCACCACGCAACAAGGTCCACTCCGATATGACGGGTAATTTCTTTTGCCACGGTGCTATACAGTGTTTTCATGTCATCTAAAATCTCATCGATAAGGTCGGGCTGCATATAGATCCCCAGCGAAAATCCCTCAAAGCCCATCAGGTCCCGGATCCTCCCGGCAGTACTGCCGCCATATACAGTAAGGATATAATTGCGGTCTTTCACCTGTTCCTTTATTTGCGCGATATTTTCGGGAATTCTTTTTTCCATAGCACTTAAGAGCCGCTCTTTGAATGGAAGATATGATTCCCGGTCTTTAATGGGGAAATCGAGATAATGAGGGATTGTATCGGAGCCGTCGGTGAAAACTTTACATTTTACTCTTCGGGTATCGTACTTGATTATATGTCGATCATCTTTTTCCACGATTTCTTCGTCGAAAATCGGCATAATATCATTGCCGATCCATACTCTTTTTTCCCAGCGATCGAAGCCGAAGTAGATGTCCGCCTTGTCATTATTGTCAACTTCTTCGGGCAGACCCTCACGATGCCATCGTTTCAGTGTGTCGTTCCAGTAGCCGAATTCCCTGTCGATAATGCGGTCGAATTTTTCGAAATTCATGACGGTGAAGAACCGGTCCCGGGGCGACATTTCACCGTTGGGGACAGGCACGTTTTCGTAGGTTGATTGTTTGGCAAAGTATTCTTTCATTTCCTGGGCGTCCATCAGGCATTCTCCTTTCTGAGCGATGATACGATAGCCGAAATATGGTCGGGAGTGGTGCCGCAACATCCGCCGATAATAGCGGCGCCCGCCTTTTCAAGCTCAGGGGCAAGCCGGGCCATGTCGTCGGGAGTTTCGGGAAAGGTGTTTTGACCGTCTTTCACAACCGGAAGGCCTGCGTTGGCGTGAATCAGAATGGGAATGTCTTTATTCTGCACTCTGATCTCGTTGACAATGTCGATCATCTGTTCGACGCCGTTGCCGCAGTTACTGCCGATGATATCGACGCCGGCTTCGATGAGCGCGGTGGTCATGTCCGTCGGCGAGACGCCCATCATGGTCCGGTAATCGTTATTGACGGTTTTCTGGAACGTGAACGTGCAGATTGTTTCGAGCCGGGTGTTCTCTTTCACTGCTTTTACGGCAAGCAGGGCTTCATCGAGCGCTGCCATTGTTTCGATACACGCGGCATCGGCGCCACCCGCTTGCAGGGCGACGGCCTGCTCTTTGAATCCTTCATAGAGTTGTTCTTCGGTGACATCGCCCATCATAAGGATTTTCCCGCTCGGACCGATTGACCCGATGACCAGCTTGTCGCCGGCGGCTTTCCTGGAAATTTCAGCCGCGGCTTTGTTAATTCCCATCGCCTGGTTGCCAAGGCCGTAATGATCAAGTTTAAAGCGGCTTCCGCCAAAACTGTTTGTCTGAATCATGTCCGAACCGGCGCCGATATAGCTTGCCGCAGCTTCCAGAACATCGTGCCGCCGGGTAATATTCCACTGCTCCGGGCACTCACCGGCTCCCAGCCCTTTCTGTTGGAGAAATGTCCCCCAGGCGCCGTCGGAAACAAGCGTGCGACCCGATTTGACTAAGTCAACTATTTTACCCATGAAACCTCCGCAGGTTAAATTACAAATATCAAATCATAAATAATACAATGTAGTTTTCTTTCCCCATATGCTCGCGGCCATGTGGTTTCCCTGCTTTTCATCGGGAAAGCTGCGCGCCTATTGGATCATAGAACGTCCGGAGATCAGAAACCGGCGCCTTTCATTTTTAATTTCCGCTTTATGCAGTCCTTCATCTCGCACAAATCACAGGGGTAGGGCATTTTTTTGATGTCTTTTCCCAAACCGATAATTCCACTCACCGATTTAATCGGGTGCATCAGGCACGAATCTGATAAAGTAATGCCGCAGGAGTTTTCGGGGAAAAAGGAGAAGAGCTTTTTCTGTTCCGCAACAGACCATCCGCAATACCCCGGGCTGAAACGGTTGGTCATGTTCCGTCCGGTTTCAGCGATGCTTTTTTGCAGCATTTCAACAAAAAGATCGGCTGCCGATTCGGTTATTTCCGAAGCGAGGACATCGATGATGTAGCCCTTGAGAGGATCGTCACCTTTGAGATATTTCTTTGACAAGGATTCGAGTTCTGCGCCAATGGAGACGAGAAACAGACAGATCGTTTCGCTTTCCTTCAATTCCCCGGCAATTCTTCTTCCGGTAGAAAATTCGATATCACGACATTGAATGGAATTCGATTTCGGCGTTATATCATCGGGGGGCATAATACAGAAAATTCCCCGGCAATCACATAATCCGGGCGCCTTTGACAGCATATCATCAACAAGCTCCGGGACCGGTTCAGGAGCACTGCCGTCGGCATACCCCATAGCGTTAAGCACGCGCACCGCAGGGAGACGTAAGCTCTCAACGGCCGTTGAGAATTCTTTGTAAGTCCCTGTGTTATTCATAAATGCACTCCGATTGTTTATGCGGCAATTCCGGCGAGATAATCGGCCGCGCTCTGTGGATCGGGACAGTAGCAGTCCGCTCTTGTTTTTTCTGCAAATTCCTGGGAAATAGGGGCGCCGCCGACCAGTACTTTAACAGCAGGATTCTGTCCCTTGATCGCCTTGACTGTTTGGGCCATTGCCGGCATTGTCGTTGTCAGGAGCGCGGACAGGCCTACGGCGGATTCGGGGTGCTGCTGAAGGGCTTCAAGAAATTTCTCCGGACTTACATCCACGCCAAGATCAACGATTTCCCATCCGCTGCCCTCAACGACCATTGAAACGAGATTCTTTCCTATATCATGGAGGTCGCCGGTGACTGTCCCGATAATAAAGGTCCCCTTTCGTTTTACCTCACCAGATTGGAAATAGGGTTTGAGATGCTCCATTGCAGCACTCATCGCTTTTGCCGACATTAAAAGGTCGGGGACAAATACCTTGTTTTGCGAAAACAGCGTGCCGATTTCCTGCATGCCTTTCATGCAAGCATCCAGAATGTCCGATGGTTTCACGCCATTGTCAATGGCACGTTTCACCAGTTCATCCGCTCCATCCTGTTCTTTCATATCAGGAGGAAAGAGCGAAGCTTTGTTGATTTTGCCCCGCTTGATACAAAGAGTGATTTGTTCTACTTTCTCATTCATAAAAACCTCCATGGGTTAAATCCTAAATTCGAAATCCGAAATAATATGGTAACGAATTTATAGCTTTATATCCTGAATTTTGCTTTTGCACCAAATTGAACCCTGAACCCTTTCTTCCCCACGCAGGCTCGTGACCTCGTGACTTCGTGCATTCGTTTTCTCATCCGGCATCTCCCCTTCACGTCTCCCTCTCCACTACCTCGGGTTGCACGACATACTGGCAAAAGTCTGTGTTTTCTCCTTTAAGTCTTCGGTCGATTATACTCACAATTTTTTCGGCCATTTCGGCATTATGAGGATCGATTGACGTTATTCCCGGGGTGAAATACCGGGCGAGGTCGGTATTTCCGTAGCTGATCAGACGAATGTCGTCGGGAATACGAACATTTTCATTGCTCAACTTTCCCATAACCCTGATTGCGGAAGCATCATCCATGCACAGTATTCCGGTAATATTATGTTTGTGAAGAGTTTCCGCATTTATATGGTCAAGCTGTTTTATTACCACAGGGGGAGCTTCCGGTCGTTCTTTGGTGAGTATTTCTTTATAGACAACTTCAAGTGATTCCTGAAGCATGTCCCGTTCGGCCCATATTTCATTTCTGACAAAGGCGATAGTGCCCCGTGAATGTTGCAGGAGATACCGCATTCCACGCAGGAGCCCGAGATTGTAATTCTGGATAACGTAACTGAAATAGGAACCGGTCATGGTATGATCGAGAAGGGTTACAATTGTTGTATGCTTGGAAAGGCGGCGGTAGAAACTTGCTGTTTTTGTCTCATCAAGGGTCGGTACCACGATAATGGCTTCGTACCCCTGCATAATCATCTGACCTACCAGGCGGATCTCCTCTTTCCAGTTGTTGTAATCAACAAAATGTTTTACTTTTCGTTTCATACCCGTCGCTTTGTGGGCGATATACTGAAAAAGCTCTTCATACTGAATTGAATAGAGTGGAAGAATGAGTCCCCATGTTTTTTTTCTGGTCGGGAATTTGTTGACAAAAGAACCTTTGCCCGCTCTTTGAATGACATAGCCGTGATCGGCAAGATTTTTAAGCACTGTTTTTGCCGTCTCCCGTGAAACATCATGCCGTTGCATCAGTTCGTTGATTGAATCAATTCGCTGGCCGGGTTTAAGCGTATGCTTGAGTATCTGTTCTTTATAGTACTCAAAGAGCTGCTGATATTTCGGGACAAAGGGCTGTGTTCGGGTTTGTGTCATACTTATTTCCGTCAGACTGCCGTTGCCTGATTTTTTAACCGTAACTCGTAGTCTTCGGGTCTGAATTTTTTCGCATCAAGCAAAGGGATCGTTTGTTCGATAAATGTTTCTGTTTGGTCGGGAAGTGATGAGAGAAGGTCCCCGAGCATGGATATCCAGCTCACTTCATTTTCGGGAATAACACACAGACCATCGTTATGGGCCTTTTCGATAATTTCGAGTGCCTTAATTGCTGCATATTTTGTCATTGTATAATGGTTTGTCCGGTTAAGGATTGTATCTGAAATCAGAATGACATTTTCGGGGGAGAGGATAAGCGCCTGGGGATCATGATATGTATCCGATTCGACCATGAGATTGCGCAGCGTTACCATCTGTTTCTTTTTTGTAGCGGTGTTCATGAGACGGCAATCGTAAGCAAGCTGTTCGAGAGAAACGGTCGGCGCCATTCCTCCGAGGAGTTTGATGTTCTGTACCGATTCATTCGACCAGAGATCGCAGGTTGCTGCGGCAATATTTCCTAAGGGACTGGTATGCGCGCATGCAGCGCTTTTACCTTCCATCGCCATGGGATATCCGGTAATCGCTTTGATAAAAGGATTTTCATAGCCGCAGTCTTTACCGGGGCCGACCGCTCCCATTTCATAGGCAACCAGACTTCGGGGGATAGTCATGGCACGGATAACCGCTGCGAAAACCCGGGGGATGAATTTCCGCTCGGCTAAAACCATGGCGGTGTTGCCGAATCCACAGGCGGTATCGCCCGCAGCCACCGTTCCGACATCCTCTGCAATAGGAATTATACGCTCCCAGAGAAAGGACATGTCTCGAACGCCCATGATACCAAGAGCAAAAAGGGCCTTCGCAATATCGCATGATATCAGAGCGTCATCATGAATCTCTTTTCCGCCGGTCGATTCTATAGAAAGAAGCTCTGCACCGGCGTTCGCGCACAACGAAAAGGTTTTGAGCATATTCTCAAGAAGCGGCCCGGAGCGCATGGAAGGTGGACGTTTTTTATCACGAGTGTCGTTCGGAGTCAGCCGAAGTGCTGATTTGAGACCGTGATTTTCATGGTATTTGTCGAGAACCGAATTTATTGTTTCGGTGATTCGAAGAGCAAAATGAGGATTGAGTGTCATTTCGATGAGTGTCTCAAATTCAATGACAAGGCCGGGACATTGAAGCTCGCAAGCCCTTTTACATGCCTCATCGACAATGGATTGATACATCGTAACAATCGTTGGAAGGGTTGTTTCCGAAATTTCGATTTCCGGAAGAGTGAAATTGAGTTCGGGATATACATTCCCATCACCAATTACCAGCCCCCGCCGTGTGGTCACCGGATATGTCGACCTTCCGAATACCAGACCTTCCGGATCGCTGATAGCTAAGGTGTTGAATTTTTTCATTATAGACGCCCTTTGTGAATTTGTAGTGTTAATACCATGCTGATAATATAAGGAATCCCGGCGGAAAAGTCAACAAAAAAAACATCACATCACATCACAGTAGAAGGAATAATGAGTTTTTCTCCGGATCGCTTTTTTTTAGCCGTTACAAGGGATTTTGGGTATATTTCATAATTGAAAAGGAGATGGTGTATTTAAAAACGGCTTTGGAGGGGGCAATGAAGCGATTATATGTAGTCTGCCTGCTATGGCTTTGGAGTTCAACAACAGTGGCCTATCAAACGGAAATCGCCGGCGATCCGGCCGATGTTCAGACGCAAACCACGCAGGGAAGTGTCCTCATGGGCGGGGGCAGTGATGTTGGCGCGGCATTCGAATGGATGATAGAAAAATCGGGTGGCGGCGACTTTGTGGTGATCAGATATAATTCACTCGGCGGGTACACAAACTGGATAAAGGGACTGGGTGACCTCAACTCGGTGGAAACCATTGCCTTCGAAGATCATAGCGAAGCTCATAATCAGGAGCTTGTCGATAAGATCCGCAATGCCGAAGCACTCTGGATGGCCGGGGGAGACCAGGGGAATTATGTGGATGGGTGGAAAGATACCCCGGTCGAGGAGGCGATCAATTATCTGATCAATGAAAAGAAATGCCCGGTAGGAGGGACCAGCGCCGGATGTGCAGTCATGACGCCCATATACTGGGGAGCGACCAGGGGAAGCTGGCCGCAATATGATAATGCACAAGAGGCGCTCGATGATCCGGTTCAGTCCGGAATAAACGGCATGGGATTCAATGATTTTCTGATGCCGCCTTTTCTTGAAAACACGATCAGCGATCAGCACTATATGCAGCGCAACCGGGAGTATCGTCATGTCGCCATGATGGCTTATATACACAGCCGGGGTAATGCTCCGGTGAAAGGGATCGGCTGCAACGAGGCAACGGCTGTCTGTATCGGGCCCGACGGTAAAGCTGTTGTATTCGGCACGCGAAACGACAGCTATGCCTTCTTTATCAAACAGTTCTGCGGCGGCCCCGAAACATACCAGGATAATCAACCGCTTACCTGGCTTGGAGGATTCATGGTATACAAGGTCGCGGGTGCAAGCGACGGCAGTCATTTCATGGACCTGACCGACTGGGAGACTACCGACGGCAGCGGTGAGGAGCTGTACTGGTATGTTGATAATGGAACTTTGCATGAGGAAGCCTCTCCCTATGAACCCTGCGTAGTGAAGAGCGGAAGTTTCTTTCCGTGTCACGATCCGGATGCTCAACTGTTAATATGCCGCAACAAATCCGGAATTGTTCTCCGTTTTTTCAATGGCGGCGACGCCGGTTTTGGCTCCGTGAAAATAGTTGACATGTGCGGGCGGAGGGTTTTTCAAGCATTGTTGCCCGATGTTAACAAGGGCTGGAATGATAAAACGCTCAACCCGAATGGATTGTCGCCCGATTTGCCGGGGTGGTGTGGTATAGTTTCCCTTGTGATTGGTGATAGATCATTCTCAAGCAAATTTATTCTGAGATTGCAGAAGAGATAAAAGTCATTTTAGCTGAAATCGTACAGAAGGCATTTTGTGGAAAAACACAGAATTTGTCTACTGAAAAATAAAATAGCTCAATGAAGACCTTGGTGTGCCGTGGATGAAGAAATAAGAATAAATGGATTATGAAATAACCCCCGCAGAAAATGCTGATATACCCACCATTCTTGAGCTTTGGAAAAATTCGAATATAAGAATTGAACCTGAAGATTTACCAAGAATGATTTGTCGAACCTTGATGCATACATAGACTATGCCGTTAAAATGGCACGAAACCTTTGTAATATATGGGTGAATGGTAATTTGAGGTGTAACGTTCGATTGCAAAATCTTGTTTTTGGCGAGGGGTTATTCTACAACAAAGAAAAAGATAATTATCGAACCCCCATAGCCAACAAGATTTTTGATAAAATTATTGAAATGTGCGATGTAATCGACATTGTTGGCATTAAAAAAGGCGACACTTTCGAAATATCTTCAAAAATGTCGCCTTTGGTAGTCCGTAGGAGAATCGAACTCCTGTTGCAAGGATGAAAACCTTGAGTCCTAACCACTAGACGAACGGACCACAATTATTCTTACGGTGAGGTGTCAAAATAAAATTTGTAACCGAAAAGTTCAAGTTTGAAAAGAAAATTCGGCAAAGAACAGCTTGTTTTGATCGCTTTTAACACCAAACCATCGTAAAAATCCCCGTTGAGACCGGTTATTTATATATTTTCTTTATTCAGTACACCATAATATGGTTGCTGTCCGCTCATTATTCAAGGAGATTTTTATGAGTTCAATTCTTCTTGCCGCCGTTACCTGCATTTTACTCTATCTTGGTTACCGGTTTTACTGTCCAAAGGTTCAGGAGTGGCTTGGTCTTGATGAAAACGAGACGCCTCCTTCGCTAGAACACCACGATGGCGTCGATTATGTGCCGGCAAAGCACTGGACCATTCTCTTTGGTCACCATTTTGCTTCAATTGCCGGCGCCGGCCCGATTATCGGTCCGGTTATCGCCTGTTTGTATTGGGGTTGGCTTCCTGTGATGCTCTGGATAGTTATAGGAAGCGTTCTTTTTGGTGCGGTGCACGATTTTACCGCCCTCAGCCTGTCGCTTAAGCATAAGGGGCAGTCGGTTGCCACGGTTGCCGAATCGGTTCTGGGCAAGGTCGGGCGTATTCTTTTCAGCATTTTCGTTTTTTTGGCGCTTATTCTGGTGGTAGCGGTATTTGCCGCCAGTGCGGGTAATACTCTGGCAACAACGCCGGCGGTGGTTGTCCCGACCTTCGGGCTCATTGTCGTCGCAATGATTATCGGATGGTTGATGTATCATCTGCACTTGAATGTGGCCGTGTGCTCGATAATCGGTGTTGCTCTTCTTTTCGGGCTGATCGTGGCAGGCTACTATATCCCCATTGAACTGCCCTTTGCCAATGCGGAAAAGTGGTGGACAGTCATTCTTCTGTTGTATGGATTGATCGCATCGGTGACCCCGGTTACCATTCTTCTTCAGCCCCGCGACCATCTTGCCGCGGCGGTCCTTTTCTTAGGCATGTTTTTCGGCTTTGCCGGTCTGATCCTGACCCGGCCCGAGATCAACGCTCCCGCTGTTGTTGCCGTGTCCTCACCCCAAGGGAATGTCTGGCCCATGATGTTTATCATTGTTGCCTGTGGTGCTCTGTCGGGTTTTCACAGTCTTGTTGCCAGCGGTACGACCTCCAAGCAGCTTCCCCGAATGAAAGATGCCCGGATTGTGGGGTATGGGGGGATGATTCTTGAAGCCGCGCTGGCTATGCTTGCGGTGATCGCCGTTACCGCAGGATTGCACTGGAAAAACGTGCCTGAGGGCATGACCGGTCTGGTTTATCAGGACGTTTTTAAGACCGGCGGATGGATAAAAGCATTCGGGGCAGGCTATGGAGAGATTACTAAAAGCCTTCTCGGCGGACTGGGCGCCCTCATCGGAATAACCATGCTCAAAACCTTTATCATGACCACCCTCGATTCCGCAACCAGAATTACCCGGTACATCTGCAATGAACTCTTCGGCGATTCCCTGGGAATACCTTTTATGAAAAACAAGTATGCCGCAACAGCGATTGTGGGTGTTTTATCGGCAGCGCTTGCTCTCGGCAACTGGAAAGCTCTCTGGCCCGCGTTTGGTACGGCAAATCAGCTTATCGGAAGTCTGGTTTTTATCATAGCCACAATCTATCTCATGAGCAGGGGAAGAAACTATATGTTTGCGTTGATTCCGGCTGTCCTGATGATTATCACGACCTTTACCGCTATGATATTTAATCTGAAAAATTTTCTTTCGCCGCAGGCCCCGAAAATAATGCTTACTGTGGTGACAATATTCCTTTTTGTTATTGCGATTTTTGTGCTTTACCAGAGCATTATGGCGGGGATAAGGAAGAAGAGCCAAATAATGGAATAAGGGAAATTTACGATGTGAGAGGGGGGTGTTGAGTCTGAGAGAGAAGTTGACAAAAGCTAAGGAGAACGATTACAACAAATGATGGAAAAAGAAATGGAGTCCGGTGACATAGACCTTTCCCGAAATGCTAGCGGGAGAGTGACAACAATTTGAGAGAGAAATCTTGTACCTGGTACCTGCTGCGAAGCATAGCGGAAGTTTCGCTTCGCGAAAAACCCTGAACCCTATCCAATGAAACAATCATACCGAGTCTGCATTATCGTCCCGCGGGGATACACCCATGCATCCGCTTTTCTTGAAGTGGCTTTTCTGCTTAAGAATTCGCTGGTGTCGTGCGGTAAATCGTGCGATATAAAAATAAACGAGCTTTCGACAGATAACATTAATATCATTCTGGGCGGTCATCTTTTGCGTGCCGATGCCGTGATCGGCAAATATACTTATATCCCTTACCAACTGGAACAGATAAGCGCCAATGAACGTTTGCTTTCCGATAATGTCAAAACACTACTCCGTCATGCTCATGATATCTGGGACTATTCTATGGAAAATATTGTTTTCCTCAAATCCCAGGGTATGAGGGCAAAACATCTTCCTCTGGGATACCATCCCGCGCTCGAGCAGGTGCCATCATGCAACACCAGAGACATTGATATTCTCTTTTACGGAAGTGTGGGGGAGAGGAGAAAAAAAATCCTCGATTCCCTGACTGCAAAGGATACCGTGTCGGTGAAAACACTATTCGGGGTTTACGGCAAACAGCGTGATGAGTTTGTCGGCCGATCCAAAATTATTCTCAATGTTCACCACTACAATGCCAAAATATTCGAGGCAGTACGGATATCTTACTTGTTAAACAATCGATGTTTTGTTGTTTCTGAAGACACCCCGGTCAATCCATACCCCCAGATTGAAATCCCCATGGTATCCTATGAAAATCTTGTCGACGCCTGCCTGTATTATTTGTCCGATGAGCAGGAGCGGGAGCAGATTGCTGATGCGTGTTATCGGCAGTTCAAGAAGAACTATTCCATGGATGAGTTATTGAGAAACGTTATTGAGTGAACAGAGAGCCCAGGTGAAAATCCGAATCTTATTGTGCGTACTGTACCGATGATCAGTGGGGCCTGCTTCTTTCTGTATCTGTCAACAATCAGGGGTGATACAGTACGGTCCGGAATCCCAGGGCCGGTCCGGATGCATCCGGCCTCATTTTATCTCTGGTATATGCTGCAATAAAGGACTGATCATTTTGCCAGCTTGCCCCCCGTACGACCCGGGCAACGCTCGAATCCGGTCCCTCAGGATCGGTGGACGGACTGTTATGATAATAATAAAAATCGTACCAGTCGTTACACCACTCCCAGACATTACCAAGCATATCGTAAAGGCCGTAGGGGTTAGCGGGTTTCAAAGCCACGGGGTGAGCTGGCCCATCACTGTTTTCTTCATACCATACATATTCGGCCATAGTGGTCATGCTCGCGCCCCAGTAAAGACTTGCAGATGATCCGCCGCGGCAGGCAAATTCCCATTCGGCTTCTGTAGGGAGGCGGTAACCGGGAATCGAGAGGTCGGTTTTCAGGCCCTCGAGGGCGCAGTTGTTTCCAGGAATTCCATTTACAGAAGTATACGAATATACTGTGTCAATATTATTGCGCTTGCTCAGGGAATTACAGTACAAAACAGCATCATACCAGTTAATGCCGGTAACCGGGACGATATCTTCTGCTGATGTATCTGTTATATTCATTACCGACATGAATTCTTTATGGGTAACTTCTGTTGAATCAATCCAGAAATTGTGAGAAAAGGAAACCGTGTGTTCATATAACTGAGAACTTTTATCTTTGGGTTTACCCATCGAAAAGGTCTTTCCGGCAGAAGGAATAAGTGCCATGCCGGGTGGGGAAGGGGGGGCGTTGGGTGATGAAAAAGTGCCGGTACCCACCGCACTGTCACCATAGAGGTCTGTAGCAACAAGCTTCCAGTAATAGGTGCTGGATGGCTCTATATTGTCGATTATGACGGAGGGGGTATTGCCCGAATATTTTTTAGAAAGATTGGTTTTACTTGATCCCAGATAAAAAACATATTCCAGTGTGTCGGAGGCCCCATCAGGATCGGATGCTTCAAAGGCGAGATTTATCGATCCTTTTTTGCTGAGATAGTCGTAGGTGCGATAGTTGTTTACCCCCGAATTTACCGGTAATGCCAGGCCGGCTGATTGCGGACTCCTGTTAAACAGAACGGAAAATGTATCCAGCGCCATCTGGTTGTCGTGGTCCCTCGCAGCCCAGGCCACCTCCACTGCACCGCCTTCAGGATTGGAGAGCTGGAATGATGACGATTCGGTACTGTCATCCCAACCTTCGGCGCCAATGTCCCAGTAATATTTTTCGATAGCTCCGTTAGTGTCGTGAGCCGATACTGAAAAGGTAACTGACGCTGTTTGGCTGGCGACTGTATCGTTCATGGATATAATAAAGGGTTTATAACTGTGAACCATAACTTTGAAACTGTCGGTTTCAGATTTAAGATGACTATTGTCAATCGCACGAACATAAACTGTATGTTCACCGGTTTGACCTGTAGACCAAGAGTAGTAAAAAGGTTCGTTGGCTTCCGATTCAAATTCCCAGTTTGTGCCTTTATCGAAGGACCATTGATAGGTGACAATGACCCCTTCTTTCTTGTCGACTCCCTGTGCGTGGAGCCGGACAGAATCGTTGATTGCTACGACCGTGTCGTTCATTGCACTGATACTAGGGGGATACCAGTTCGTTCCTTGGGGATCAAGGGGATTATTCCACTCTTTTTCACTGCTTTCGATTTGAGAACATGAAATGAGAAGCGGAAAAATGCCTGCAATTGCTGGGAAAAGAAACAATCTGATACGCAACATTTTGAGTCCTTTTTCGAGCCCTGTTGACTGTTTAAAATAAAAATGATATTCCTAGGCCAAGCACGCATACTGAAGATATCCCGTATGCAATATTTCGCTTTACCGATTCATCCCGTGCCTTGTCCCTGTGTGTGTAATAATCTTCTTTATAGCTGACAAAATTATTCGATGTTTTGTCGTAAGCTTCGGCGGCATCTTTGTACCCGTCAATCCGGTTCTGCATGCGGGAGTTGAAATAGACTCCTGTTCCGGCAAAGGCTGCAGCAAGAGAGCTAAAGGCTATTCTTCTGATAAATTGATGCCGCTTTTTCAGGGCAATCCGGGCCGCTTTTACTGAATCAACCCAGGCTTGTGTATGCTCAAGGTCGAACGTGAATTCGGCTGCATCGCTGGGGGGAAGATAAAATGCTTCCTCTATCGATTTATAGCCGGGCATTTCAATATTCATTACATAATGACCGGGTTTGAACCTTTTTTCCGAATAGGGGGTCTTTCCAACCATTTTTTTGTTCAGGTACACGGAAGCACCCAGCGGGTCGGTAATGACATCGATAGTTGAGGGTGAAGTAACGAGGGTTAATTCTATAGCTTTTTTTTCATTTCCTTTTATTGTTATCGTTGTATCCAGTGTTTCAAAATTATCGTCGCTGATGACAATGGCAACAGTCCCTGATGGAACTCGATAGGATTTAACCTCACCCTTGCCGGCCTTTTTCTCGTTGATCGTAATTAAAGCGGTATTTGGGGCGACTTTGATACTTAAATGGCTGGATTTTGAGGCTGCAGTTGCAGTTAATGAATTCGATATTATAAGAAGGCATATCAAGATTATTCCTTTATTCATGGAATTCTCCTTCTCGTAATTTAACTGTTTAAATGACTGCTTGACAGCAGCTTTATGTGCTGTTTTATTCCCCGCCGAATGTTCTATAGATATGTAAAATGTTGCATCCTGCCGGTTGCAGTATCGATAATACATAGCCGCCCCAATGCTGTATTGTATTACCGTTGAAGGATGCCTTTTCGCCCAAAATTATATATAAAAAAGATACATTGAGTAGAGAGCCAAAGCAAGATATCGATCGAAAAGAAATGGCTGAGGAACGATTTCAAATATGATTCGTTGCTAACAAATCTCTGATTTTCAGCATCTTAGGTGTATCCTCCTTTTTCAATTAATTTTTTTACTAAAGTATTTCCGACTTCTGTCGATATAACGGATAGGGGAAGCTGTGAGATCGAAAAAAATATCCCACAGTAACATTGTCGGAAACATGTAACAGCATCTGCCTGTATACCTGCATCTATTGTTGCAGTATGAGACAGGGATGTTCCATTTCAAACAAGGAGGTTGACGGCGTAAGCTTTATCGATTTGCTTCTGTTTTGTCAGTATTTTCGGTAACATTTACCGAGTGGAACAATTCTGCTCTTATCGCAAGATTGTATCCAATCTCAATTACAGTCACATAACAGGTTGGGGAAGCCCTGTTATGAATGGCATGGATGTTTAACTGCACACAAGGGAGGTGTATTATGTTAGGTGGAGTAAATTCAGCTTCATACAAACTCACACAAATCTACAATTCGAATAATCAACAACTGTCGGATACGCTTGCACGGATAGCTTCGGGTAAAAAGTATCAGAATGCCGGCGATGATTTTGCAAGCTTTGCACGCGGACAGGCTATACAGAGTGACATTATCGGTTATGAGCGGGTACAGCAGAATCTGAAACTTGCCGAAACGTATACCAACACCGGCGTCGAAATCGGCAGTCAGATCTACGAAGACCTGGTGGAGATGAGAGAATTGTCGGAATTGTATACCGCTGAAGCTGCTGGCGCCAATGACGCCGATGTTCTTGCAAGCTATGAATCGGAATTCGATGCGTTAAAAGAAAAGGTCGTCAGCGCGATCAATAATACATCGGTTGACGGCACCGATGTCGTTCAAGCGGCCAATCTCACTACTGTCAATCTCGATCCCGACGGCACTGCCAGTCTGGCCATAACCCCCACTACAATACCGGCTCATGCCACCATCGATGCCTTTGATTTGTCCGGGGCTACCACTACGGCGGATATTACTACTCAGGTAGACAATGCCCTTGCCTACCTGACCGAAATGCAGGGTTTCGATAAAACCCTCGAATCCCAGATCAATATTACCGACACGATCATCAGCAGCAAACAGGCGGCAAAATCGATGATTACCGATATCGATGAAGCCGAAGAATTGTCGAAAGTGACTGCCCTTAACGTACGTCAGCAATCGACCATTGCCATGATCGCTCAGGCAAATATGTCACAGGCTGCCGTTGCTCGCCTTTACGGAGGACAATAGCCCGTCGTTTGACCGTCGTTCCCGTCTTTGCCGATAGCCTGTAGAACGCTTGTCCGATCGAAGGCTTGGGGGGCGGGAACGAACACACTCTTTTAATCCGGTATCATTTATTCGATTTATACCGCCGGCTCCGGACAGGGGAAGCACCGGGGACGGCGGCCCAGGGAAGGTACATTCTCACAAGGGAGGCGTCTATGCTTTCAGGATTAAATCTGACTTCAACAGTCATGCGTATCGCAACATTTCATCAGCAGAACAAATCGTTTCTATCGGATTCTCTGGTGAAAATTGCATCGGGTAAATCGGTTGCCGCGCCGAAAGACAATACCGGCGACTATTTCAAAGCCCAGAATATCACGACCGAAAACCGGAGCTACCGGGCGGTTCGTCAACAGGTCGGTGAAGCTATTGCTATGAACGAAGTCGCCGTCGAGGCCGGAACCAAAGTCTTCAATCTCCTTAACGATATGAATGAACTGGTTGACCGGTACTGGGATGGCTTTGCCGATGATGATGAAAAGAAGGCGCTGCAATATCAGTTTACCTCAAAGGCGCAACAGATAAGCAAGATTATTGCAAACGCCCGATACGACGACAAGCAGTTGATCAAGGATACCTCAGCCGATCCTCTGGTCAGTATATATATCAATCCCAATGACTTTTCACAAACCTACGATGTTACTTTCGATAATGGTGATGTTGTCGATTCGGCATCCCTCGAGGCATTGAATATCGGTGCACCCGATAAAGCAACGGTAAAGAGCGCCGTGCAGGCAGAATTGAGTAAGGCCGGATCCTATCTCGCAAAAACATCGGCGTATTCCCGGGGGCTCTGGGCCCAGCACAATATGATTGAAAACAAAATCGCGACCAATGCCGAACATGAAACCGCGATAAAGAGTGTCAATGATGCGAACGAAATGACAAAGGTAGTAAAACGGCAGGTTGCGCATGAAGCCTCCCTTGCAATGCTTGCTCAGGCAAATATGATCCATCGGAATGTGCTGATGCTGTACGGTATGAATTAGTGAAAGCCGGTAGCGCAAAGAGGTTCCGTTGCAGTTGTCCGTGGAAAATGGGGGGGTTTTGAGTGAAATCCCGCTTTTTTAATGAATGCTGAATAATTGCTTGCACTCCAGTATCAGTATGGCCTATTTTGATATTATCGCCGAAGGCGAAGGTTTCTTCCGAATACTCAATGAAAATTATTTTCAGATGAAAGGATGGCCCTGTATGTCGAATTCACTTTCTCGTCGTTCCTTTGTCCGGGGATGGGGCGCCTTTGGATTGGGGATCGGTGCCACCGCTTTAGGGACCGGAGACGTGTGGGCAGAAGAAAAGAAAAAGGCCCACACGAATATCCGCAATTTCAAAGAATCTATGTCATACCGGGAAATTGGTTCAACCGGTGTTCAGGTGTCGTCGTTCAGTATGGGAACCGGAAGCTGCAATGCTGAAATTCTGCATAAAGCCCTGAATATGGGAGTCAATTTGATTCATACCTCCACAGCCTATTCCGGCGGCAAGTCCATCCGGACGGTTGGTGATGTCATAAAGGGAAAAAACGATCGTGTTCATATTGCATTAAAAGACAACTTTTCTTCTCTTGAAGAGACATTGAAAATCCTCGGAGTGAAAAGTGTCGATTTTACCATGTTCAACCGTCATAATGCAGAGG
>WJLZ01000209.1 GCA_014728215.1 Chitinivibrionales bacterium | reverse complement strand
TTCCAAGAGAAGACAGATACGAGATAATGGTATCTTTTTCTACCGTCACTCCCAGAAGCCGGCAAACCTGTGCAGGTCTGAGCGGGACAGTCCGTTTCTCAAGCGGCTGAGGACATTCATCAATGCACCCGGGTACGACAGTCCCGCCGGCATAGAGTCTGAGAAACTCCGCTGCGGTATCGATTGCATCGACAAGCCCCTGCTCGGGATCTACCCCCCGTTCGAACCGGTAGGATGAATCGGTTGAAAGGTTGAGGCGTTTTGATGTTTTTCGAACAGTGACCGGATCGAAATAGGCGCATTCAAGAAACACATCGGTGGTCGATTCGGAAATCGCCGATCCGGCGCCTCCCATAATGCCCGCAAGCGCAACAGACTTTTCTCCATCGTAAATAAGCAGGTCATTGGAAATCAGCTCCCGCTCCACTTCATCGAGGGTCATAAATTTCTGCCCCTGCTGCGCATTATCGACAATAATTTTCTTTTGTTCAATTTTATCATAATCAAAGGCATGCATCGGGTGGCCGAAATGGAGAAGGATATAATTGGTGATATCGACAACATTGTTGATCGGCCGAAGTCCGGCTTCCCGCAGACGGCGTTTCATCCATTCCGGAGACTCACCAATGGTTACACCGGTGACCATCCGTCCAAGATACCGGGGGCAGGCAGATGGATTTTTAATTTCAACGGAAATTAAATCGTGGATCTTTCCCTCCGATTCTTCAGGATGTTTTACCGTGTTTTTGAGCGGAAGACCTAATACCGCCGAAACCTCCCGTGCAACACCGAGCATGCTCAGGCAATCTCCCCGGTCGGGGGTAATCTCTATTTCGATAACCGAATCACCCGGAAAATATTCCGAAAGCTCCTTCCCCGGCTCGAATTCTTCCGAAAGCGCCATAATACCGCTGTGATCATCCGAAATACCGAGTTCCTTTTCGGAACAGAGCATGCCGGAGGATTCCACGCCCCGGATTTTCGCTTTTTTGACGGTAAATTCGGGGGATAATACCGTTCCGATTGTGGCCAGAGGCGCATACATGCCCTCGACGACATTCGGCGCTCCACAGACGATTGTCATTTTTTTCCCCGCATCGACATCACATAATTTGAGCTTGTCGGCATTGGGATGGGGGCGAAGGCCAAGGATTTTTGCAACCTTTATGCCCGATGGGATATGCATTTCTTTCACCGACGCTACCTCCAGGCCGGCCCGGGTAATTGCATCAGTCAGTTCGTCCACCGGAACGGTGATATCGACAAAATCCTTAAGCCACTGTAACGGTATAAGCATAATATATTGTAAAGAGAGTTAAAATTGTTTCAGGAAACGAATGTCATTTTCAAAAAACAGACGAATATCATCAATGGTATATTTCAGAAGCGCAATGCGTTCGAGACCCATGCCGAATGCAAAGCCGGTATAGATGTCGCTGTCGATCCCTCCGGAAGCAAGGACATTGGGATGAACCATTCCCGCACCGAGAATCTCAAGCCACCCGCTCTGCTTACAAACCGGGCATCCCGCGCCTTTGCAGAGAAAACATTCGACATCGATTTCAACACTAGGCTCGGTAAAAGGAAAAAAACTCGGACGGATTTTTATCTGCGTTTTATCATCGAAAAAACGACGGGCAAAGCCGAGCAGGGTACCTTTCAGGTCCGAAAAAGAGACATTGCGGTCGACATACAGCCCTTCAATCTGATGAAATATGCAATAGCTGCGCGAGCTGATTTCTTCATGACGGTAGACCCGTCCGGGCATGATATACCGGAGCGGTGGCTTCTGCTTCTCCATTACCCGGATCTGGACCGGTGAGGTATGGGTCCTCAGTACCACTTCGGGAGAGACCGTGAAGGTATCCTGCATATCCCGCGCCGGATGATAAGGCGGAAAGTTGAGCGCCGCAAAATTATAGTAATCGCTCTCAACATCAGGACCATAGGCAACATCAAAGCCCATCGTGATAAAAATGTCGCGAATCTGATTGCGGATACGGGTCAGCGGATGGATACTTCCCTGAGGAAAAGGATAGCCCGGAAGGGTAGAATCGAAAGCCGTTGCAGACTTTTGAGCCCCCGCTTCTTTCTTTTCGGTCTTTGCAGAAAACCGTTCTTCGACCTCGGAGCGGAGCTTGTTTGCCTGTGCACCGAACTCCTTACGCTGATCTACCGGAAGGTTTTTAAGGCCCTTTAAAAGATTGCGCAGAATTCCTTTTTTGCCCAGATACTTTATCCGGAACGCTTCCAGGGATTGGGCATCCTGTGCATCATCGAGTTCGGAAAAGACATTCTTTCGAAGCTCCTCCAGGGCATCGAGCGTGTAGGTTTCCTCCTGTGCCATAGAATGAATACTGGCTACGCCTTGACCTGTTCGATGAGGTTGGTGAATGATTCGGGTTCATGGACCGCAAGATGGGCAAGAGTTTTACGATTGAGAACAATACCCTTCTGATTGAGACCATCGATCAGTTTAGCATAGGTCGTGCCGTTTTGACGGGCTGCTGCGTTGATACGCATGATCCACAGGGACCGGAAATTCCGTTTTTTCTGTTTTCTGCCGGTATAGGCATAGGAACCGGCCCGGATAACCGCATCCTTGGCAGTTCGTATACAGCTTTTCCGTTTACCGAAATATCCTTTTGCGGCTTTGATAATTTTTTTGCGTCTGTTGCGTGATGATACGCGGGTTTTTGCTCGTGGCATTGTTATACTCCTTAACGTGTGACTACTTGAAGCAGTGTAGTGTTATTCTCCAAGCATACGCTTGATACGTTTTTCCTGGGCTTTATTTTCGATTACGTCGTCTTTTCGAAGATTCCGTTTTCTCTTTGTTGATTTTTTTCCTAACAAATGGCTTTTATAAGCATCCTTATGCTTTACTTTCCCACTTGCAGTGGTGGAAAAACGCTTTTTCACTGCACTGCGTGTTTTCATCTTTGGCATGATACCGTCCTCTTGTTAATATAAAATGCGTGTTATTGTTCGGGTTCTGCTTCTTTTTTTCGTTTCGCATCCTGTTCCATCTTGCGCTTTAAATCTTTGATTTTTGCTTTATCCGGCACAAAAATCGAGACCATATTACGACCTTCCATCTTGGCATTCTGTTCGACAATAGCGATATCATCAAGATCTTCGGTCATACTGGTAAGTATTCGCTGGCCAAATTCTTTATGGGTTATCTCCCGTCCTCTGAAGACAACCGTTACTTTGACTCTGTCACCTCGCATGAGAAACTTGCGTGCATGGTCCTTTTTGAAGTTGAAATCGTGGTCGTCTGTTTTAGGATGCAGCTTGATTTCTTTGAGATGAACAACGTGCTGTTTCTTTTTCGCTTCTTTGGCCTTTTTGGATTTTTCATATTTGAATTTGCCGTAGTCCATGATCTTGCATACTGGTGGATTGGCATTCGGTGCAATTTCGACAAGATCTAACTCGACATCCAGTGCCCGTTGAAGCGCCTGCGATGTTGGGACAACTCCCACCTGTTCGCCGCTTTCGCTGATCAGTCGGACTTGAGATGCACGTACCCTGTGGTTGATACGGGTTTCATCTTCTTTTTTGGCAAAGAATTTGCGTTTTTGAATAAAAACCTCCTTCAGTACATGATAATATGATTACTTCTTTTCGACTTCTTCAGTCTTTATTTTCTGAATAAAATCATCAAGCGACATCGCTCCCTTATCTCCCTCTCCATGGGCGCGAAGGGAAATGGATTGTGACTGTTCTTCCCGTTCACCAACAACAGCCATGTAGGGTATTTTCCGGACTTCAGCCGCACGGATTTTATAGCCGACTTTTTCTGATCTGTCATCCACCTCCACCCGGATATCAGCATTCCTGAGTTTTTCAAAGACAGCGTTGCTGTATTCGGAGAACCGTTCGGAAACCGGGATGACCGCCACCTGGACCGGCGAAAGCCAGACCGGCAACGAGCCACCGCTATGTTCGAGAAGAATTCCGATAAACCGCTCCATTGACCCTAAAAGCGCACGATGGATCATCACCGGACGCTGTTTTGAGCCGTCAGGGGCGGTGTATTCCAGATCGAACCGTTCGGGCATACTGAAATCGAGCTGCACAGTTCCGCACTGCCAGGTACGATTAAGACAATCTTTAATATGGAAGTCGATTTTAGGCCCGTAAAAGGCGCCGTCCCCGGGATTCAACTGGTAATCGATGTTCATCTTTTTCAGTACCGATCCAAGCGCGGCTTCGGCTTTCTCCCATATCTCATCGGAGCCGATATACTTTTCGGGTTTGGTCGACAACTCGATTTTATAATCGTTGAAACTGAAAACCCGATAAATTTTCATGATAAAGTTGATGACTTCCTCAATCTGATCTTCAATCTGATCGGGAAGACAGAAAATATGAGCATCATCCTGGGTAAAGTTGCGTACCCTGAAAAGGCCGTGAAGTACACCGGCTTTTTCATGACGGTGGACCAGGCCGAATTCACAGATTTTCATGGGAAACTCACGGTAGGAGTGGGCCTGACTTTTATATATGAGCAGACCGCCCGGACAATTCATGGGCTTCACCGCATGCATGATATCGTCGATCTCGGTGAAATACATGTTGTCGCGGTATTTATCCCAATGCCCGCTTTTGCGCCATAATTCTTCATTGAGAATAATCGGTGTCTTAATTTCCTGATAGCCGGCCTTGATATGCTCTTTCCGGCAATAATCTAATATTGTATTGTAGAGTACCATGCCTTTGGGATGCCAGAATGGAAACCCGGCACCTTCGGTATGAAACGAAAAGAGTTCGAGTTCTTTTCCCAGTTTTCGGTGATCCCGTTTCAGGGCCTCTTCAAGCAACCGGAGATGCTCATCGAGCATGGACTTTTTTGGAAAAGAGACGCCGTAAATCCGCTGTAGCATCTTGTTGTTTTCATCACCTCGCCAGTAGGCTCCGGCAACACTGAGAAGCTTTATCGCTTTGACATA
>WJLZ01000208.1 GCA_014728215.1 Chitinivibrionales bacterium | reverse complement strand
GTACACTAACTTTATGGTTGTTATTCTTAAATAGAGATATCATAAGATGGATAAACCCCGGTTAATATCAAAATATAAACCTCGGTCGGACACCGATGCCATTCAATCGAACTTAAGAAATGTAGATTAATTTGTAGAAAACAACTTCAATAATAAAGTGTAAAAATTGGCTTTGGTAATTCCGGAGAAAGATGAAATTCAAAGAGCTGACTAGCTTATGCTGTCCGGTTCAATGTATGTTAGTCTTACTTTTATTTATCTTGCTGAAGGCGTTTTGCTTCAAAAATATCAATTTTTGCTTTATGCCCATGCCTTTCAAGTAAATGAAGCAAATTGCCCCCATTCAGAAGTGAAATTGGTTTCCCTTTCGCAAATCGATACGCATCAGGGCCATAATCTGATGTTGTGACCAAAATTCCTTTTGTTGCACCTTCATTGACCAATGTACCATATAAATCCCGTACAGCCGCCACTCCAACGGTGTTCGTATATCGCTTCGCCTGGATAACAATTTTTCCACCACGGATGGGATCCGGATCAAATGCAATGGCATCAACTCCTCCATCGCGACTTGCTTGGGTGACGTTCACTTCGCCACCCGACTGAACAAATTCCTGTTCAAATAATTCCCGAATCAAATGCTCAAAGTCTTCCCAATCCATCGCTGCTAAATTATATGTATCATCTAATCCCTCTGACACCCCATATGATGACACAAATCGTTTGTCATCTTTGTCAATCTGGATAATGGGTGCTACCGGTGATAGGCTATGAAGCTTGGCACTCGCCACACCTTTTAAGTTCTTAAAACACGCCTTGGGTTCCACTTTCGCAAGATTGATTTCCAAAAATTCATCCCGATTAGCTTGAAGAGACAAAATACAAGGTGAAATATCTTGTCCCGTTGCCTTGTCCACGGAATGGACAAAGCCATTGAATACAATAGATGTAATACCATTCACCACGTCTGCTTCGTAAAGTTCATGAATTGTGCGCAAAGCAACCTCATAAATTAAATTATCATATAACTTATTCAGTGCGGTTTGTGATAAGTGCTTTTCACTAAATTCATTGCGACTTTGGATATATTTTACCGCGGTAAGCGTTGGCATGTCATCAATATCGGGCAAGATATAATCCACAATAAGGATTTTATTTTCCGGGTTATAATCCAGTTCATAGTCTTGCGGAAAAAAGTCTGGATATTCTGAATTTGATAGTACCATATCACAATAATCAACAATCGCAGCTGGCTCAGAGGAAAAATACGACTGTTTTTGTTCTTCAACATGTTTGTTTTTTTCGGCTTGTTCATCATAAAAAGCCTTTTTTTCCGCTTTCCATTCATTCAATTCTTCTTCGTATTTCTCCTTTATAATAGCACATTCTTCTTCCCACTTAGCATGATCACGGTCAAATCTATTTATCGCAGCTTGAATTTTCTCCTCTTTCCGTGATTTAATCAATTTATCAAACAATGTGAGTTGAGGATCGTATTGGGAATGATTTTGATAGGGTTCAGTGGGATATATTGGATCATCAGGTTGAGGCTCTGAAAATTTGGTCGAATCTAATAAGCTATCCCATTCAATTATATCATTAATATCAAGCGTGTGCCGCAAAACATGGCTTAAATTTTCAATTAATGCTTCGGCTTCCTGAGTTTTTTGTTTTGCGAGTTGCTTTTTTTGTTCTTTTTCACGTGCTTCCTGTTCACGGGCTTCTTTTTTCCGGAGTTCTTCTTGCTTCTTTTGCCACATTTCATCCCATTTGGCCAATTGAACTTGCGCCTTCTGTTCCACTACGTATTTATCTGTACCTTTGATGATACGATACTTGTGTAACCCATCATGACTGATTTCTATTTGATACATGATGCACTCCTCTGTGATTATGGATTATGAAAAACCTGATAAACTAAAAAGTAAGTGTAACTCATTGTTATGCTAAATGCATAAACCTCTTTGTACAATCAAATTATTCACCGAAGAAAATACCTGTCTAAAATATGATAAATAATCATTCAGTCCGCAATTAATTATTTTCCCACTTAAGTAAAAAGACGAATTATCCTTATTTACCATTGAAATTATCTGTACATGCTGGCCCAAACTATCACTGCCAGCGCTCTCAGGCGTACGATTTGCGCAAGCCTTCTGAGTACCTGCGCTGTCTGTCTGAATATCTGCGCAGCCTTTTTGAGTACCTGCGCGGTGGTTCTGAGTACCTGGCTACCTGATCCCGGAACTGCCGACATGACAGGCAGTTTGCGGCATTCGAATGCAATTGCGTCCACACTGCCAGCAAGCGGAAGCCAATGAGAATCAACTGCTTGAGGTCCGCAGGGCCGAGTTTTGATTCTCATCTGGAGCGAGCTGCTGCAACAGAATAGGGAATCGGAAGTTTATCCCGATGGCAAAATTCCCACATCTGTGATGTGGTTGAATGTTGCCTATCGGGACCTTGATTTTTTGCCCCTTTTTTATCAAGAAAAAAGGGGAGTCAGGACGTAAGATCTGCCAGCCAGATGCACCATTTTATTTTCAATTAAGTCCTGCCTGCGATTGGAATGCAATAAAAACCAGAAT
>WJLZ01000207.1 GCA_014728215.1 Chitinivibrionales bacterium | reverse complement strand
TATTCAGCGGGCGCCGAACCCCACATTTATCGCCATGCCGGTTGACGGCGATTATTCGGTTCCTCTGGGCAAGCCGAAGGTGCTTGGCCGGGTAATGCGAGAGAGTGCCCGCCCGACATCCACTGCGTGGATTACCAGGCCGCTCAGTTTTGTTGTGAGTGATGGTATGGGCTTGTATAAGTGGGAACTTGAGGGACTGAAGCGGGAGTTCGGGGAGTAAAACAGCGCTTAGAATGCGATTTGGGGGCTCCGGATCGAGCGCTAAGGGCTGAAATATTGGTTGTTTTTCGTTGAAATTGGCGATTTTGGAGGATGAGGGGCATTTGCTCTGGTCCGACCCCAGACTCGACCAACCATCAGGCAGTGTTTGTGCGGTAATTCTCCCTAAGAGCCCCTAACAAAATGAGGTTCGTAACGATGGCTGAGCGAGAAGACCCAGTGGCGAGGCAGGCGAAGCAGGCATATCCGCTGAGATATGGCGATGCAGCCAAACGAAGCCAATGGGTTTTAGCAGCCGGCCAGAGCTGGACTTCATTTTGTTAGGGACTCTAAATTATCACAGGTAATTTTTATGGCAAGACCAGCGCAAAAATGGTATTTTAAAAGAAACCTGAGGAGAGAAAATATGAAAAACCCACGTTTCGATGATGTATTGGAAGCCGCCAGCCATCTTCCAATTGATGCACGGGAAGAACTCGTTGAGATCCTGCATAAACGAACAATAGCGGAACGCAGAAGCGGGCTTGCAAAAGATATTAAAGATGCACGAACCGAATACAGGAAAAAGAAATGCAAAATCGCCGGCCCTGATGACATTATTAATGAAATAGTATCATGAAACGTCCGCTTATTCGGTCCACGGCATTTATCCGCGCCGCAAAAAAGATGTTGCGAAAAAAGCCCCTTTTAGTCTCTGATATAAAAGAAGCCCTTGAAAAGCTCGAACAAGACGCCTATCATCCATACCTTAAAACTCACAAGCTGACAGGCAATCTCGCTGGTTCCTGGGCCTGCAGCGCCGGATATGATTTGCGTATTGTATTCAGTTTTGTAAAAGAAAAAGATAAAGAAGCTATTCTGCTTGAAACTATCGGAACGCATGATGAGGTTTACTAAACTTTAGTATGCCCTATCGGGCCGGGCCACACAAAACCGCGCTTCCAATCCCAACCATTATTTGTTTATCATATTTCAGCCGTCTTCTACCGGATTAAACTTTACCAATATTATTTTGAGATTCATTTATTGCTAAATTGTATATAGTGATTAACCATGCCTGAGAAGTCCAACAAAAAAACAGTAATCGCCAGACCCGGCCGGAAAATAGCCGGCAAAACCGGCCAACAACTGACAATAATTATCCCCGCCGAGGTCCGACCCCAAAGATGTCTTTTTAAGGCAGGTCTTGCTGGAATTTCTTGAACTGCGACGGCGGGATGCCTTTGTATTTCTTGAAAATCCTCGAAAATTCCTTTTGATCGGTGAATCCGACTTTAAAGGCACTCTCTTTCACCGAATACCCCTGAATTAATAGATCGGTAGCCCGATTGATTTTCGTATCCAGAATGTAGTGTTGCGGAGAATAGCCGATAACCTTTTTAAAAAGACGGGAGAAATAGGACGCATCGAGGTTTCTGGCCCTGGCCATATCATAGACCGAGATTTCCTTGTCGAGATTTCTGTTTACATAGGTGAGGGTGTCCATTATACGACGGTCGAGAATAAAGGAGAATTCGACTCTTTCGCTGATAAAGAAAAATAGCTGCTGAAGTTGTAATGCCGTAAAACGACTTCCAGTCCGCTGATCTTTAACAAATTGTTCAATCGATTTGATGATAAAATATTCGAGCGATCCATGGTTGATCTGATATTCGATTGTTTTATTGAAAAAATCAGGGCGGGAGTCGAATACTATCCACAAACAACACAAAGGATCGTGTGGATTATGAGTGATTGTATAGGGCACATTGGTGGGAAAAATATAGAGGGTATCTTTGTTCAACCGGATATGGCTCTCACTATCGACATAGGTAACGTCTCCCCTATAGACATAATACAGCCGGTGGGTCGCTCTTCCCTGTTTTTCGTCAACTTCCCATTCAGGCGCACAGACAGCTATTCCGTATTTTACAGGGATTATCTCTGCAATAAAGGATGGTGGAGGAATTTGCATGATACCTGGGCCTTTCACGCTGCTTTGCTCGTTAATGGAATATTATAAAATATAATTGGAACATATAATAGAAAGAAGAACCGAATGAGATTAAGGGTAAAAAAAGATCCATTCTTTGCCTCTCATCTTCCGCCCTGATGTTTCTTTTTATCCCGAAAATGTCAAACTTCTCCTCCTTTGCGTCAGTTCGTCCGGTTCCTTTCAATGCAGTATTGTGCTATCTTAGTATAAATGATAATGCATTCACAACGGTTGGAGGTTTTATATGTCATTTAAATATTCGGTGATTTTAGGCAATTTGGGCAACACCTGCGACCGTTTCCTATCATCGGGTTACAAAGAACAGCTTGATAAGGCCACAATGCTCAAGCAGGCTGCAAGTATCGACCGGGTTACCGGAATCGAGCTTGTGGGCACCTGGGATATCGATGAATCCAATGTTAAAGAGATGAAAAGCATGCTCGGTGACAACAATCTTCAGTGTGCATCAATAATCCCCGACCAATTCAGTCAGAAGCGCTGGGGTAAGGGGTCGTTCAGCGCTCCCGATAAATCTATTCGCGAGGCGATCGTAAAAGAGATAAAAACGACTGTCGATATAGCGGTTGAAATGAACTGCGACCTGCTCAATATCTGGCCGGGTCAGGACGGCTACGACTATCCTTTATGCGCCGATTACCTCGAAGAGCGCCAATGGTTTATCGATGGAGTTGTCGAGTGCGCAAAATATGCAAAAGAGAAAGGCGTGAAACTTGCGCTGGAGTATAAAATAAAGGAACCGCGAACCCATTCCTATCTTGCCCGGGTTGCCGATACGATTTTTGTGGTCAACACGATCAACATGGATAACGTAGGTATCTGTATCGATACCGGTCATGCGTTCATGGCCTACGAAAATGTCGGCGAATCGATCGCTTTGTGTAAGATGGCCGGTGATAAACTATTCCACATGCATTTCAACGATAATTACAGTTCCTGGGATGACGACATGATTGTAGGCTCCATCCGACTTGTTGAATATCTCGAAATTCTCTACTGGCTTAAAAAGACCTGTTATCAGGGATGGACCTCCATGGATCAGTATCCCTATCGTGAGGATGGTTACGGTGCTATCCGGAGCAGTGTGCTCTTTGTTCAACGGATGGAAGCCATATTAGAAAAGGTCGGAACACCGGCGGTAGAATCACTGATTAAGGAGCGGGATCCAATCGCCACCAGTGAATTTATTCGAGATAATCTGCTTGCAGCACCCCGATAAACCGTGCAGGCACAAAGAGAATTCCCTTTTTACTGAATTTCCACTGTGGGAATTGGTTTTCGAGCCCGCCTGAGCTGAACAGGCGGGCTTTTATTATGAAATGGAGGGGTGGAGTATGGGGGAAAATGTTTTCACCACCCTTCTTAATGCGGTTATTTCTTTTTTAGCGTGATCTCCCGCGGCCCATTGCTTCCCGGCTGGAAATAGAGCGTATCCTGATAGTAGTAGTCGCCTTTGATAAGCGTTATAACCCGTTTGCCCGGCAAAACATTAACCACTTCCTGATTGGCTTCACCAACATATTTGTCATCCATGAATATTTTCGCACCCGGAGGCTGAGTGGTGATAAAAATATTTGCCGTTGCCCGTTCCCGCTCAAAATCCGACATCACATTATTCGTATCATACTTCGAAAAATCGATTTTACCACCGCTCCCGGCACAGCCTAAAAGCAGTATCCCGCAGAAAATTAAAGCCAGACTTTTCATGGAAATCCTTTCTGGTGAAGATGAGTTGAAAGTTAAAGTTCGAAGGTTAAGAAAGGGGATTATTTTTCCTCTCATATCGTTGTGTCTCTTCCGATAGTACTTCGGGGCAGGTCGTTTGTCTCACATCTTTATATTTACCGAACTCATTGAGTCCACCTCATCCTCAGTCAACCACAATCGCTTCCCTGAACAATATACCTTTTGCTCCACTGAAGACGCTCTCCAGTTGGAGGATATATTTACCTTTGGGGACATCTTTTATATGCCCTTGGATACCGTATACGGATTGCTCTTCTTCATCACAGGTAAGCTCATCATCGGAGCTTCGTCTGATAATGAGAAGGTGCTCATCTGTGTTGAGGTTATAAGAAAATTCTGAACATGCCATATCGACATAGAAAAGTCTGAAAAAAATGCTGTCACCATCGACAGTCACCCGTGAATTTGATGGAGTGGTATCGAGGATTGCACATTTAAAGGGATACGGAGAAACATCTTCCGGTAGAGTATCGATTGATGAACGTATTGAATCGGATTGCGCAAAAATCTGTATTACACAAACAAGTATAATTACCGTAATCGGCAGTATTTTCATAACCGACCTCCCTCCTTTTTCTATATAGATATATAGAGCTGATCGATATACCATCAAAAGCCCGAATATGCTTCTATAAAGAATATAACATCAGAATTATGCGACAGAAAGTAAAATCTGAAAAGAATTTATTTAAGAGTATAAGATTTCAGTTCTACATTCAGATCTTTTCCACTTGCAAGTGTGGTACCCTCGATCGCAACAAGTGTTTTTTGCGGATCGTTAAGAAAATAGAAGTTGAGCTTAGGTGCTATCATACCGACAACCGGCATCATTATCGAAACTTCGAGCTGATATACCTCAATGGTGCCGTAGTGCTTTGTTGCAAGCCGCTTCTTTCCTTTGTTTACTACCTTGAAATTGGAGATTTTCTTGTTTTGCTGAGGAATACGAACACGGACCATTTTCTTGCCGGAATGAAAGGGAAAGGTCCGCAAAATATACATAATTCCGGGAATAGCGGTAATGATAAATTCATCAGGATCGCTTGTGTATACGTCCATATCAATCTTTGTTTTTGCATCCACCGTACCGCGCCGGGTAGTCTGTTTTCTCTTAAACTCCCGTATTTTGAGTTGATCATGAACAATTTCATATTCTTCTTCAATAAGCATGCCGGGCAATTGTATCGTTCCATTCACTTTCCAGCAAGCATTCGATTTTCCCCGGTTTTTAACCCGATACTCGATCACGACCGGAACATTCCCGGAGGAACTCCCCTTCTCTACCATTTCATACCGTTCATAGGAAGGAAGTTTATCGAGGTTTTCGATTTTAAATGATGACTGTGCTGCGGCAGCCATTACAATTATGAATAGAAACGATACCAAACATTGGGCTATATTAACTCGCTGAGCTCTCATAATATTATCCTTTTGTTAATATTTGCACCCGAAATCACTACGTGCTGAAAATTCAGGCCGAAACGATGGTGAACATGCACCGACTCACGCATGCTTCACGATTATTAATCATAAATAAAGTAAAACAGGAAAATCAGAAAAATGCCAGGCTATTTCGCCCTATTTTTATACTGTTGCCTGATACATTTTTCGTTTTAAATGATGAATCCTTTGCGATGTCTTTAAGCTCTGTCAGGTTCTTGTTTTTGAGATCCTGATAGGTGTAGGACATGTGGAAAACCTCCTTTAGTATAAACCATAGATTCGGAATAATAACTAAAATAATTTCAGGAATTTTTACAAGGCCCAAATACAATATACCATACCACCTGAAATAACTGCAAAAGGTAAACAGTTAAATTCCCGGGTAATTACTCCACTGTGCAGCCTGAATGAAGTTTAAATGAATTTTGTGTGGGATAATTTATCGTGAGGATACCGCGAGTTTTAGAATAAAAGTAGTACCTTCACCTGGTGCGGTTTTTATATCAATTTCTCCATTGTGTTTATTAACAATAATATCATAGGAAATGCTTAATCCCAATCCGGTTCCGCTTCCTGCCGGTTTGGTGGTAAAAAAAGGATCGAATATCTTCGGTAATATCATATCACCGATTCCAGGACCATTATCCGTGATCTCGATATAAACAAAATTGTTTTTCAAACGGGTGCTGATTCGGATTTTGCCTCTTGCAACGCCCTCCTGTTCTCTGATTGACTGAGCAGCATTAACAAGAAGATTGAGAAATACCTGATTCAATTCTCCAATTGCACATTCGACCGGTGGAATATTTCCGAAATCGGTTTCGATATCGGCATGATATTTTATTTCATTGCGCGCCATAACACAGGCGCTTTTCAGCCCTTCATTGATATCCGCCAGTGTATGGACTTTCTGCTCAACATTTCCGGCAAAATTCCTGATTGCGCGCACAATCTCTGTAATCTTATTTAAACCGTCAATGTTTTCTTTCATCAGTTCATCGATATCATCCAGAACCATATCGATTTTCAATTCCCTCTCCCTGCTCCTAATCTCCGGACTTGCCTGCTGTTTCCGATATAATTCCAGTACCGATTTCATTTTTTTCACATACCCGGCCAGGGTCGACGAGTTATTTGTCACGAATCCGACGGGATTGTTGATTTCATGGGCAATACCGGCGGCAAGCTGTCCGATACCGGCAAGTTTTTCGGATTGTACAAGATGCGCCTGAGTTTTTTGTAATCGGGCGTACATCTCTACAATATCCGCATAGAGACTTGCCTGAAGGCATGCAAGACTGAGTATCTTGAATGTGGCCCGCGAAATGTCCGACTCGCTTTTACCGGTGTGAAGAAATGCCAATCCCAGCGTCCGGGTAACCGTGAACAGAGGAATAATAACACAAAATTTTCCGCACGCAAGAGATTTTGCTTCGGTAAAAGCCATACGTTTGTTGGTAATACACCAGGGTACAATACCCGTATCGACTTGATAGTCGCATTCACTTTCATAGAATTCGACAGGAGAGTCCCCTTTGATAATCAAAGGTTCGAATTCAGCAGTTTCATCATTAACAACAAAAACACATCCTGAAACCGATTCTTTGCGGTCGCTGAGTATTGCCTGAAGAAAATCGAGGAGAAATGTATAGATTTCAACCGGCGTATTTCTGCTGTGGAGCTTCCCAACAAAATACTCAAGCAATTCATATCTGTCGTGAATGCTTTCGTTACGCATTACAGGCTGCCGTTCTTTTTCCAAGGATTTATTCCCCTAAGAGAAGATTCGACATGTCATCGTAAAGTAAACAGGTTTCATCGACTATTTCCTGCACATGTTCGATCGTCATACCGAGTGAATACCAGGATTCAGGAACAAAGTGCGGTACAAAAGGATCGCCGCCGGAGCCAAGTGCTATCGAGCGTACAATGACATTTGCACAATGAACAATCGATGTTATGGTAAATATCGATTCGCTGTTTCGACACATTATCGGGTCATGGTGAAATCCGATTGCAGATACGAGGACCGGTGGAATTCGCCACTGTTCGGCAAGAAATGCGCCAATATCCTGGTGAGTGAACCGGAGCACGCTTTTTTCTGCTTCCACAAGACGAAGTTTCTCATTTTGCCTGGTCGTTAATACCCTGACAAAGTCGTCATGAAGAAACTGGTCTTCGATAATCTTACCAATATCATGCAGCAGACCGGCGGCAAAAGCCTCCTCATGACTGGGACATTTGCTCTGTCCGACTTTCCGGCCGATAGCTCCCGCGCAGACAGCAACACCAAGGGAATGTTTCCACAACTCCGACTGACTAAATGCGTTTTTGCCTGTTTTCCTTCCAAACATCTTAAGGAGTGAAACCGAAAGGGCCATGTGTTTTATTTCGTTGAATCCCAGAATAACAACGCTGTGGCTTATGGTAGAAATCTTTTTGGGGAAATGATAATAGGACGAATTAACAACTTTAAGCAGTTTGGCAGCCAGAGCCTGATCCTGTTCGATCACCGCCCCAACATCTCGGGCAGAAACAGTGGGATCAGTAAGCATGGCCTGAAGGCGCCGACAAACTAAAGGAAGTGTCGGCAACTGATCGATCCGGCCGATAATTTTTTCCATACGGGTGCGCAATGCCGATTCCATAGTAACCCTACCCCTAAACAGAACCGGAAATATTCTGCATAGACTCCTCGATTGCTTTTTTGAAAGCGATTTCTTTTAAACAAGCAATAATTTCATTACCCTCGTCATTTCTGGAAAACCGTTTCTCGATTTCAGTTTTTATTGTCCGGACCTCCCTTGAATTCATATCAAGGGTATTTTCCCCCTCATAATCCGGAGCATCTCCTTCAACCATAACATGAGTGACACCCCAGGTCTTGAAAATTCGCATGTGTTTCCGGGTGACTGTAACTCCCGCGGCAAGCAAGGTGCGTCCCTGCGCAATAACCGGAGCGGCAGTAATCATACCTTCTTTAAGCGCTGCAGTGCGTAGACGAACCATATCTTGTTTGTACCCTGATATTTCTTTTATTGAACACTAAGGGGCAAAAGCGAAGTCAATTTCAATGATAACAAAGCGGGCAGATTTTGGCAAGATTCTTTTAATTATAATCCGACACATTGCAATGTGCGGTTATCAATTTCTCTTCATAAGGGAAGTAATTTTTTCTAAAAGTACAGGATTTTCAAAGGGTTTTTCGAGCATATCATCGGCGCCAGCTTTACAAGCAGCCTCCAACTCTTCCCTTGGCCGGGCAGAAACAACCAGAACTTTCACGTGGGCAAACTCCGGCCTGCTCCGGATAAATTTGATCACATCCACCCCTCCCATGCCCGGCATGGCTAAATCAAGCGTCACGACAGACGGCATAAATCTCTGCATCAACGTACCGGCACTGAATCCATCAAAGGCGATCTCGGTATCATAATCCTGCTCGATCAACGAACGACGGATCGATTTTGCCATGCTTTTATCATCATCAACAATGAGAACGCGAGGTACAACCGGCCCAAGATCTTCCGGTATGGGCATATTGTTCTCCTTTAAAAATACCACAAGATCTTCAACTTTGATACGATGATCTTTCCTGGTTCCGGGAAGACGGTATGATCTGAGCATCCCCTTCTCGATCCAGCGAAGAACGGTACGAAAATTCACTTCACAAAAACGGGCGACCTCTCCGGATGTTAATGTCCGTTTCTGCGCCATTTGCCTTCAACTCCTGTTTGAGAAAATATTTTAATCGAATATGGGCCTTTGTTCGCTATAAAAACATAGCTGTAGCGCTCCCCGAAATGCAATTATCGACTACTTTCCTATTAACATCCGAACTGTTTCAATGAGTGCCGATAGACAAAACGGCTTCTGCATGAATTCGGCGCCAACCTCCTTAACGGTTTCTGCCACACACAATTCATGACTTCCGGTAACTATCAGAATTTCAGTATCCGGATACTCCTTTTTAACATACCGGGCAAGCTCCAATCCATTCATGCCCGGCATATCGACATCGGTCACCAATACTTTGAATGTCAAATCGCGCAACAATTTCATTGCATCATCACCACTCTCTGCCCCGATAACGATATACCCCTCCTCCTTGAGCACATCAATCATCACCGCTCGCATCTCAGGACAGTCATCAACAACCAGAATCTCCTTCGACTCATTCTTACAATTCATCCGGTCCTCCCCTTTTTCTCCTCAAATTCCATGAAGGTCGCAAGTTGCCTAAGATGCCTAACCTGCATTTCCTGTCATATGTATATTATACCCAATATAGGGAAGAATGTCAACCATGCAAAGAAAACAGCCCGATGGAAAGAATTATTCCGGCATCTGTTCGAGAAGGCTTTTTTGAACAGCTACTCATTATACGAGATTTGAGAGAATCTTTATTTTTCTGATCCGGCGTTACCGGATATTGCGTGCAGAACTGACACTATGCTCTATTTTTTCATCGAGTCCAAAGGGCTGCGTAAGCGTTCGGGCGTCGTTGGGCCCATGAATTTCGGCCCGCACATAGACTCCCAGCGTCCCGGCGTCATCCAGAGAAAGGATTCCCCCCCGATGAACCTCACGCCCCTCACTGATCCACCGAATATCCTCATCTGCACATTCGGCATACACTTTAATTGAACCATTTTCAACGATAATCGAATCGATATTGACACTATTCTCTCCGGTCCCGGATTTATCGTAGCATATATAGAACTGTCCATTTTTAAAAGCACTGCGAACGTTGCTGCTGTCGAGCACACCATTTTCGGTCAACATGACCTGCCAGTTTTTTCCGAGATGCTCCCTTTTATGCATGTCATCACCCGATGTCGCCCAAACCGGACGTTCAGGCATGGTTCGGGCTAGCAGCTTATCCCATGTTTCTCTGTCATAAGGATACCGATTGCCCTGGTTAAATACCTCCATAGCCACAAGGATATCGTATGTATCGTAGAGACGTTTATACCACGAAATCGACTTGAAAAAATATCTTCCGGGATGATTGATCTGAGCGAGTCCCCCCTTTTGCTCGATAATCGAAAGTGAGGTTTCAATATCGCCCGAAGAACCGTTGTAATCGCAGAAGAAACTGTTTATATGGTGATGGCTCGAAGCTTCAGTGCCGGGAATATCGATCAGCCCCACCGAGTCGGGATCACAGCCCCACCAGGTCCAGGGCCAGGTAAATTCATCGTGGTCGGTAATCGAAAGGATTGAATATCCCCGTTTACAGTATTCGTCAATGACCTCCGACAGCGCCATGCGGCCGTCACTTTCGGTCGTATGGGTATGAAGATTCGCTTTATACCGGCCACATCGTGACCAATCAACATTCTCGTAGGGATTCAGTACAATCATTTTGTTTGCATAGGAGAGCGTTACAATACATAAAAACACCAACATGACGCACGGCGCATGCTTTTTGACCATATTTTATCCTTTCAGAAACCAAAGACATTTAAGCGGTTTACCATTGTATATCTTACTGATATTTATTGAAGTGGTATGTATGAAGTACATAAAAATGTCATTTATTTTTTTTTAGTTACAACTTTACGGCTAACAAACGGACCTCAATGTCCTTTGTGACGAATTTTCTTGTTTTTTTCCAGTCGGGATTCCTATTTTTGGAATGAAACGATTACCCCCCCTTCCTGATGGTCGAAGGAGAAATTATGCTGAATAGACGCCGGGATACTTATCCATACAATAGTGCCCTTAGATCGGTCTTGAGCTTGATTATGCCTGTCGGTCTTTTGCTCATTATTGCATGCAGCCAGCCTGCTCCAAAACATTTCATGCGGGATGAATATCTTGATATTCGCCGAATCCCCCATATCAGTTCTGTCGACGATGGTAAAAAAGCCGAAAAGGGTGAAATTTCCGCGAGTTTTAACTATCAATATGCACTGCAGTATCCTGGAGTGCGATCATTTAAAGAATCATCCTATGTGAGTGATGATTTTACTACGCTGTCAATTCGGAGTATTTCAAAATCCTATCTGACTCGCCATACTATGAATATATCTGCAGCCATTTCACCCCTCGATTTTTTGACCACCGGACTGCTGATCGATATCTCTACCGGCGATGTATCAAGCAGTGTACCCGGCCAGTCGATACTCAATAAGAATATTTTTGAATTTGGATGGTTTTTCCGCTTATCTGCAGGAATTGGAAGATTTTCGATTGCAATCAGGCCGGAGATAATGCTTTTTACCCTTAACGGTGAATCGAGAGTGGTTGCCGATTCGCTGCTGCTCACCGGGGCATCAATTCACGAAATCGGTTTCACGGAAAGGACCATGCTGGTGGGGCGGTTTCAGATAATCGAGCCGCTGGGGATATTTTTAGGCGCCCAGCAGAAACGGCAGCCCTATAGCCTCCGGTCAATCGATATGACTAAAAGAGACATCTTGTTCGAAAACTGTTTTTCGCTTTATACCGGAATGAGTTTGGTTTTTTTGCGGTACGTTTACTTAAACTCCTATGTAGCATTCCCCTTCAAAACCGACTACACCGGTTACCGGGAACCGGTCCAGTTCGGTTCGGGTTTGATGTTCAGGATACAGCCGGGAGAGTAATCAAAACCCCCCGAATTTTACTTCCAGCTCCAAAGCGAATCCATTCACCCCCGATGCCGTCATCGGTGTTGAATTCGGCAGCGAAATGATTATTTTTACCGATGCTCCATGATGCTTGTCTCTGCGCATAGGAATACCTATTTCTTCATTCTTTCCTGAACAAGAATAAAAGCTCCATTGGTAAGACGCGCCGGTAACTGGATTATCCGTTCGCTATGAGTCTGGCTGATATTTGCAGAATAAACAATCTTTCCTGTCAGGCTGAGAACCTGGATACAGATCACCCCCGGATTGACGGTGATATTGCTCGTGCTAAGCGGTGTTATTTTGTGTGTAGTGCGAGAATGTGAACGGGAGGGGCCCGACGAGATATGCTTTGAAACTGAAAACGTTTGCTGCGGAACCACCCCGCCGGCGGAAGCCGGTATCCAGAGGTCGGGATAATTGCTGTTTGTGCTGTGACCGAATGAATAACTATCCTGTGTTCGGATATTGACAATCTTGGCATCGCCGGGATCGCCTCTTCCAAGATAGTAGTCTTCATGGTTCGACCAGGTATGATTGTCCCATTGACCAACGCTCGATGTTACATTTCGCCAGTATGAAGGCTCATTGTCGTCGAGTTCCCATTTATAGGTGGCGATCTCCCGGTGCCCTCCTTGATTGACGGCAAGCCTTGTCCCACTCGGAGAAATGGCAGGCGAACACTCATCGGCAAAATCCCCCTGGAGGTCTTTGGCAATATCGATATACACAGCCCGATTGTTGGAATATCGTCCCACAAAGCGATTGCCGTCGGATGAAACGCAGAATTCACCCTCCCGGATTTTATTGCTGCTGGATGTTGTAAAAATAGTCCAAATGTTATTGCCTCCAATGTCTATCGCATTAATATTATTCCCCTGAACAAAATAAATTGTTTTGGCGTCGTATGATATTTCCGCAGCCGTATTTGCATTGGTGCTTCTATTAATATTCAGATTATCTCTCTCATAGAGAATATCCTTTGTTTCAATATCGACAACCTTTACCGATGAACCTGTTGCAATCAGCACCCGGTCGCCGGTTCCGGCCCATTTCAAAGCATCTTTATTATCGACATTATCACAGATATGCTTCCTTTGCCACTCACCCACTTCCATATAATACGCTTTCCTATTCTGCTGATACAGAAGCCGCGCACCCATCATAATACTCTCAAGATCGCTGTCACTTCCCTGAACAACGCATACTCCACCGGTAATTACCGCAACTGCAAATAAAAATACCTTCTTCATGCTCCTCTCCTCCTGTTTATTCTTTGATATATTAAACCGCTTAAAATTTCTTTGTATAGCCAAAAATGAGCATTTCATAGCTTCTCCGATAATCTTGTATAATAAGATAAGGAAAAAAAATTGCATTGTCAACATTTATATTGTAAATTTTTTAAACCCAGTTAAATCATTAATTTTAAATAAGTTATTAAGCTTTAATGGATTCATAAAATGATATTTCATAAAATAATTGTAAAAATTATTATGCAATACAGAATGTTTTTTCTTATATTTTAATAACAGCGTTTTCAAACCACCGGGGAGAGTCAATACGATTAAATGCATAAATAAAAAGGAATCTTACTAATGGTTTTTATCATCAATCAGCAATCCCGTTAAGTATCATCTTCAAAAGGAGGGGAAATGAGATTATCTTACACGGTACTGTTGCCGGTTCTTGTTGCAGTTCTCTGTACTGCGCACAATGCCTATTCACAGACCAGCCACTATATCGAAGTTGAATCGATTCCCGCGGTGGCACCCTGGGAGCTTTCCACCGATAAGTCCGATTTCAGTGGAACCGGCTATTTCAACTGGACTGAAACCAGTACCATTACGCGAGATAAACAAGGCATCCTGGAGTACACCTTTTCGCTATCTTCAGCAGGCAAATATATTATCGACTTTCGCGGTCGCCGAGACCATGAAGGCGTGTGTGAGGGTGAAGCCTATGATCAGTGTAATGATATCTGGACAAAAATGGATAACGACAGCTGGTCAAAAACAATGGTCAAGGGCTCCTGGGATACCTGGATCTGGAATAACAGGTGGGAGCCGCAGCATGGGGTTATCAAACATGAACTGCAGCTCAGCGCAGGCAGTCATACCCTGTCGATCGCCGGACGGTCCAAGGGGGTAAAAATCGATTGTTTTGCCATATATCTCGACGGTTCCTCGCGGCCCGACGCTCCAACCAATCCCAATGCAACACCAACATCGATCATAGAACCGGATCAATCGCAGGTACTTGCTATGGGAAGCACCATTACGCTCAAGGCTGAAGGCGACAATATCTCCTGGGCCTATGACGCCAATTCCGATAATCTTAGTGAAATAGCAATCGGATCGGGAAATGAAATCGAATTTACGGTTCCCACAGGAGTTGAAAACCCTATGGAACTGACCTTGATCTGCCGGGGTGACGGCGGTGCGGTAGAGCAGATACACGACCTATCTGCCAGCGCCACCTCATCACGCCCCCTGCAATACCATCTGACTCACACAAAATCCGACCGAGTCTTTCTTATCTATTCCCTGCAAGGCAGGCTTATCGGTAAAATAGAAGGCGGAACGCCCGAGTGCCGGGAACAGCTGAAAAAATTCTCCTCCGGAGCTTATGCTATTCGTGAAATGAAAGGAACAATGAATTTTATTTCAAGTATTCAGTAAAACGCCTTATAATAATGCCTAAAAGACTTAGTGCCCCGGCTTACTGAAGTTTTCTATGCAACACGTTTTTTGAAAAAAGAAAAAGGAGCGAGAGGATTCGCTCCTTTTCTACATATAGCACCTACGTCTTTTTCTGAGGCACTACATGCTGCTAGGCTAGGGAAGAAGGTAAGTCACTACTCAAAATGCTAAGGCGACTGAAAGGAGTTGTGATCATGGCAAGAAAATGTATCAGTACTTCTGCGTTATTCATAATTATCCTTGTTTTTTCTTTTCTGTAACTTCGATTAAAAAATATGATGAAATCAACAAAAAACAAAGGACATCAATGTCCGATTTGTATAAATCGGCCCTCTTTGGCTTTAAACGGCAATTTTAAGGTAAAATTTTCTTGAAATATAACGGTCAATTATTTGACGCGGTGTTGGCGTTACACTCCAGAATATCGGTGAGATTTTCTTTTGAGAGGGTTATCTGTGCGGTTACCGTTCCTGATATGGTATCGGATTTTGTTGTTTTGGCAAATTCCTTTTCTGTTTTTTCGGCAATATTAAATTCGTCCCATAAGCAGCTTCGAAGCTGTTTTTCATCGGTTTGGCTGTAACCAAGTTTCAATGCATAAACAATATGCTCGACAATAAGTGTATCGGCCCGTTCATGCAATACGAGAGAATCATTTTCGGTAAGACTGTCATCAGAGGCAATCGAGGTTGCCTCGAGCGATGCATCATCTTCCGAGTCGGAGGTATAATGCACGCTTCCCGTGGAGTCTTCATAATAGATATTAACTTTCTCAAAATCTACCGGTTGATCTTCAGCCGGTCCTACAATACCGCAGGATAGGAGTAAAAGTGTACCCACAGCAAACATACATATCAATTTCATTCTTACTCGCACCTCATATTCTCCTGGTTGACTCCCAAGACAAAATAGTTGCTGAACCAAAAGAAAACAAAGAATTACCGGCAGGTCCCGCGTTGTTTTGCAAAGAATTGCAATGCCCGGACACAACAGAATGTGAAAGTTTTCTGTTGATCTGTTCGCCACAAACTGATATATTGACAAGAGTACCTGAAGGCACAAAAAAGGCAAAAAGCACCTTTCCATTACCTCTGTTGAAACAATTCCAGATACCCTTTCTCCATCATATCACAAAAAAAGCAGTGCCGCAATGAATATGAAACAGGTAATTTTGTTATTCAGTAAATCCATTTTTATCATGTTGTTTTTATTCTTCGGTTGTATCAAGACAATACCTGCTCCCGACGGCCATATTCTCATGTCACGTGCATCCGGTGGTGGAGGGTATATCAAAGTCCAGGATTATGAACCTTTCGACGATGCCAAAATATCCACAATCGACGGTCCTCTTTCAATTTCCGTAGGCGATGCAGGGATTATGCCCCTGTCCGAACCGGCAATAAAAAGTTTGTATAACATATTTCACCTTGACAGGAACAAAGCGTTATCACTGCTCAATGTAGGAAAACACTCAGATTCTTGGATGTCCTCGCTTACCTCACTACCTCTACCGCCCCCTGTACGCGTATTTCAGGTCGTTTCGGGTGATTTGTTTTAAGCACAAAGATGCCGTAAACCGAATCATTCAACGACGGTGGGGGCAGGGAGAGACGGTATTGATGCGTTCCATGTTTATCTTTTTTGTTGAGAGAAGACAGCTTGAAAGGTATGGAAATCGGTCGCCCCTTATCTTCACCCTTATTCATATTGTAAAGGTACATATCGGTAACCTTGAAATCTTTTATATCCGCTTTGATGAACACGTCCACCTTTTTCGGATTATTGCCGACTACAAGTCGGATATACCGAGACTGAATATGTACAAAAGGAATTATGTATGCTTTTAAATGAATTTTTTGCGACGGTTTTTCAGGATCGTTGGACAGCACCGTCACACTTTTGGTCATCATGCCCCGAATACCTTTCAAATCGATCACCGGCTTGATATGGCCTGTCTTTCCAGGCTTAATCAGTGTATCATACGTCACATCGGTGCATCCGCAGCTCTTGCGAACATCATTAATTTTCATTGTTTCAGTGCCTTTGTTCCCTACGGCAATTGAATAAGAAATGCGCTCATGGGCCCGTTCTTTGAACGTGCCGTAGTGGTAATCGGTCTTCTCAAATGAAATTTCCGGCGCCGAATGGACCGTACATACACTGCCAAGCCATAGAAGGTAACTAAAAACGAAAACTCTCATAAATACTTCCCCTCTGAAATATTATTAAAAGAACTGAAAATAAAATAAAATATTCCATATTATTGGCATGGTATTCGCTTTTATATAATAAGAGCATCACAAATCATTGTTATTCAAAGGGTGCAAAATGAATGAAACGCAGGTCCATACAAATCAACTGATCCACGAAACAAGCCCCTACCTTCTTCAGCATGCACACAATCCGGTAGACTGGTATTCCTGGAATGATAGGTCGCTGGGGCTTTCTAGGAAAGAAGATATGCCGATATTTCTTTCGATCGGCTACAGTGCCTGTCACTGGTGTCATGTTATGGAGAAGGAATCTTTTGAGGACGAAGAAACAGCCTCCATCCTCAATCAAAATTTCATCTCTATTAAAGTAGACAGGGAAGAGAACCCCGACCTTGATTCTACTTATATGACAGCGGTCCAGCACATGACCGGCCAGGGAGGATGGCCCCTGACTGTGTTTTTGACTCCCGACCTTAAACCGTTTTTTGGCGGCACCTATTTTCCTCCAACCGATGCCTATGGACTTATCGGGTTTAAAACCCTTCTCCTTCGCATTGCAAAGGCCTGGAAAGAAATGAAAGACAGTATGATAAAAAACTCCGAAATGGTTCTCGACTCGATCAGGAAATCGGAAACAGATGAAACCGTGCCCGGCCAAATGCCCACCCATTCCATGCTCAAAAATGCACTTGAAAAGATTGAAGAACTGTTTGACAACCAGTTCGGAGGGTTTGGCACTGCCCCGAAATTCCCCCAGGCACCTGTCCTGTCATTTCTTTTAGGCCAGTATAGTTCGAAAAAAGAAAGCGCTTACCTTACCATGACCGAGCTCACCCTCAAAAACATGGCAATGGGCGGCATCTATGATCATATCGGCGGCGGATTCCATCGATATGCAACCGACAGGAAATGGCTGGTCCCCCATTTCGAAAAAATGCTCTATGACAACGCTCTTCTCAGTAGCATTTATCTTCATGCATTTCAGGCAACAAAAAAGCCGCTCTACAAAGAAATTGCCGTCGACACACTCAATTATGTCCTTCGGGACATGACCAACAGCACCGGGGGATTTCATTCGAGCCAGGATGCCGACAGTGAAGGTAAAGAAGGTGCATTCTATGTATGGGATTACAATGAATTTGTTGATCTCTTAGGTGAAGAAAAAGGCAGTATTGCAGCAGACTACTATTCCATCCTTTCACAGGGAAATTTCGATGCTCGAGAACCTCATCTGGAAGGTAAGAATATACCTCATATAACAAAAAGTAAAGAAGCGATTGCAAAGAAACATTCGATACCCATACATGAATTGGAAAAGGTAATAAATGAATCACATACAAAACTTTATGCCCATCGCAGCAAACGAGCACCTCCCGGTAAAGATGACAAGCTTATTACCTCATGGAACAGCCTGATGATATCATCATTGACCCATGGATACTGCATACTTGAAGAGAAACAGTATCTTGATGCAGCGGTGAAAGCGGCAAATTTTATTTCTTCTACCCTTTTCCGCGAAAACACACTCTACCGCATCTACCGAAACGGCACCGTCAAACAGGCCGGTTTCCTCGATGATTATGCCTATTTCTGTTCTGCACTCATCGATCTATATGAATCGTCATTCGAGACTGACTGGTTACACCGGGCGCGGGTAATTGCCGATAGCATGATCAGAGATTTTTACGATCCCCAGGGCCATGGTTTTTACTTTACGGCAACCTGTCATGATAATCCTGTCAGCCGGTCGAAATCCGTCAGTGATGCAGCACTCCCATCCGGTAATGCGATTGCAGCACAGGTTCTTCTTCGATGCGCCAAACTATTCGATAATAAGGAATATTTCAAAAAAGCAGAAGAACTACTGGTCCGTTTCTCCGGGCAGGTCACCACATCACCGCTCATCAGCGCGACCCTTCTTACTGCAGAAGATTTCTACCTCAACCCTCCCAGAGAAATAGCCCTTATCGGAAATGCAGAATCACCGGATACCTGTGCCATGCTGAGGACCATTCATTCTCAGTTTATTCCCAACAAAGTGATCGCCTTTGTTGACCCTCAAAGTCAATCAGCTTTTGATATAGTATCAAAAATACCCCTGCTTAAGGCGAAGCCAATGATTTCCGACCGGACTACCGCGTATGTGTGCAGCAATTTTAGTTGTAAAAATCCGGTTACTACAAGCGAAGGATTAATAGAACAGTTAACCTCTTCAGAAGGAGAATGATGACTATATCAAGAACTTCTCATAAAATTTCACTTTTTTCTCTTTTTCTGTCCACTACTCTCTTTTCGGGCCCTTTTACCGATCTCTGGTATGACGGCAATGCTGAAATATCGACCTATTCCATCTCTGAAGAACGGTATGGTGAACTTCGCAAAGGGGTCCGGGTGATGGTTTTTGTGACCGAACCGATGCGGCTTGCAACATATATTAAACCCGATGAAAAACTTCCTGAAAACAAAAAAATCAGAGTACTGAAATTAAACGATATCCTTCGTTTTCCTACGGGAATATATAATTACAGTGTTATGACATCGGTTTTTTCTTCTGTGGAAAAGAAAAGGGATATTGCCCGGGGAGCCACAATGAAAGTCTCCTTTACCAGCCAGGAATGGTGCGGGACGGTATTTGAAAGAGCCATACGAAACGATCGCACCTATGACATTGCACTCTATTCCTATTTTGAATCGGAAGGAGAACGAGCGCTTTCCATACCTCACCACGATACTGTCGAAACAGAAGAGAATCTCTGGATTAAAATCCGTGAGCTGCAGGGGCCGTACCTGAAAAGGGGAGAAAAGAAATCACTCAAACTTATCCCTTCAGCCTGGAAACGCCGGAAAAATCATAAATTACATGCCATAGTGGATGCGATACTCACAAAGGGGAAAAAGGCGGTACATCCTTCCCCCTCGGGAAATACTGCAGCCGTTCCCTTCCGGTGGAAATATGGAGATCAAAATACGTTGGTATGGGTTGAAGCATCATACCCCCACCGGATACTTTCCTGGATAAAATCCGATGGTTCCACGGGTCGGCTAATGGAATCACACCGCGAACCATATTGGCGTCAAAATGGAAACGAGCACCTGTACCTGCGACAAAAGCTGGGAGTAACTACCCGCTGAAAGCAGCCTGCGCAATGTCCCGGTTCCCACGATTCTCGATCCAATCGAATTACGAAATAAGCTTCCTGATACGGTTATCCAGGGAAGCCTGATCGGTCGTAAAGGAACCGAGGCCGGCCATATTTATCAGGGAATCAACGGAGAGATTTTCCTCTTTTATCCGGCCCCGCCATTTTGTATACTGAGGTATTTTTCCGTCTGCAATGATCGTTGCCGATTCTTCACCACTCATTTCCGGAAAGAAATCATGGATACCGGCATCTTTGAGCTGTTGAAGCAATTCCCGCTCATCAGCAGGCATATTTTCTCTGATATCACGAACAAAATTTTCCTCTTTTTCGCTGATTTCCCAGAGCTTTTCAAGGTGAAGTTCTCCTGCCGGTACATCGGGATTTAATGCTACGTTGTATTCCTCATGACGTTTTGATTCCCAATGACCGTCAAGCTCTTTCTTAGCTGCTGAAGCTACAGTGACCGGCATGGTATAGACATCGACACCGGCAAGATCGGCTACCTGAGAAGCAGCACGCATGCTTGCAGCTATCTGACGGGTTGATCCCCTGTTCTGTTGAGATACTTTTTGTACCCCCTCCTGGCTTGCCAGCGTTGTTTTTTCTCCCACCATATCGCCCGTTCCAAGGCTGTTGTCTGCAACAAAGGAATTGAGCCGCCCCAGAAAAACATTTACATAGCTCGGATGAGCCATCGCTGTTGCGATATAGTTCTGACGGGCACTGAATCCGAGGGTATAATTGACTGGAATGCCAAGATCGCGAACTTTTCGGGTCGAAAGAAGGCCTGATGGTGTGTGGGGGATTTTTATGATAAAGTTCGAGGGACAAATCCGGTGAAAACGCTGCGCATAGAGAACTGTTGCCTCGGGATCATGAGCGAGTGCGGTATGAAGTTCCACGCTTACCTGTGCCCCAAATCTTTGCACCAGGCGTAATGCATGATGAGCATTGAGGATGAAGGCTATCTCAACAATCCGCTGCAGTTCATCGAGGCCCTTAACCAGCTTATTGGCCTCAAGAATAATATCATCATAAATCCCCTTCTGGATTTCTTTATTAAGAAGCGTATTGTTAGTCGTAAGAGCCGAAAATTCTTTATTCCATAGTTGTGCGGCGCCCTCCATATCGCCGGTATCCAGCCACAATTCACTTCCCACAGCACGCAAACCGGCCCAAAACTGATCATCAGGATACTCTTTGGGAGGTACATTTAAATCAACACTGTTTTTAAGGAAATCTTCACTTTCATCGATAATGTTCTGATCGGGCACAGCTACCGCGTCAATAGTATTAAGCATTTCCGCCTCCTTATAGGTTTAGATTTCAACAATAAATGGAAACAAAAAAGAAGCAACTATTATGCCGGATGGTGGCATATATGCCGGATGAGCATTATCGGGGGGAACGGTATTCAACCGAAAACAGAAATGTATATAAAGACAAAAATTTCGGAGTTCATTTAGCTTACGCGGTACCGTCAAAGAACAGCCCTTCAGCCTTTACGATATCATCGATCCAGACAGAGAAATCTTCGTGGGTAATATTTTTGTGGGTTTCCTTAACAATATGCCCCCCTTTATCGAGCTGTATCAGATCGATAATGACATCATCGTTTTCCTGATAGATAGCAATTCGAAAGGGCGAATCATTTTTTTCGAGATTTTTATTTGTCTCATCGGCAGCCTTTTTCATGGTACCGAAATAATCTTTAGGTTCTTTTTTGAGATTGTAGTGATGATGGAGCCGATTCCGGGCCCTCCGCGCCGACACATGCTGGTTATTCTGCAGGAAATAACTCTCCCCCACCGATTTTACCCGAAGAGAATCTGAATCTTCGGAAAAATCGTACTTTTCATCTCTGAAAGGGTCGTAGCGATGTTCCATAAGTGATAGACGCCGGTTATCGGATACTGGATGCTGGATTAATAAAATAGTTCCTTTTCCCCGCGTTCCCCCTCAATCAATATAATCTACTGATCTTGTCGGGGAATTCAGTGATAATATCAGCAGATTATTCCGCCTTTGCCTGGAGTGAATCTGTTGCCTGTTCCCGATGGAACTCGTTAATTTTTTCAAGATTAGATACTTCAAGATGATTATTGTACGCAGTGCAAGAATTTAATCCTGAAATCAAAATCAGAACTATAAACAAAAAAGATAAACTTCTTTTAATATACCTATGCATTTTGTCGTCCCCTATACCTGATTATACCGTCATACACTATAAGAATGCGGAAAGAGCATTTCCGATTTAAATTTTAACTACAACGTGTAAAGGAGGCGCAGAGCCTGTGTTAGTTGTCTGCTTTAAATGTATTGCAGCACTTTCCATTAAGCCTTACTTTAATACAAATGTGTTTACACTTGTATAAAATTGGTGAGATATCACTCCTTCCAGCCTTTTTTAATGAATGATATCCACCAACAAAATAATATTCGGTTTATAAAATGAAAAGTGTTGGAATTAAAAAACTATTATACTTTATTACCGAAGAAAGGATAGCATATGGCGACTTCTCCTGAAGAATGGATTAAACAAGCGAATTTATGAGTACCGGTTTTGAATACTGAAAACCGGGGGCAGAAACGATTTCAGCGCCTTATTGCTCCACTCCGAATCGATAGACAGTGTTGTGCCGATAGGTCTCCCCGGATTTCAGCTCGGTTGATGGGAACTCTGGTTTATTGGGAGAATCGGGGAAATGCTGAGTTTCCATGCAAAATCCTGCATGTTTTTCGTAGATCTTTCCGGTTTTCCCCCTCAAGGTACCATCAAGCATATTTCCTGTATAAAACTGCATGCCCGGCTCGGTGGTATAGACCTCAAGGAGGCGTCCGGTGGTGGGTTCTTTTATTTTGGCCGCGAGCAACATTTCGTTATTCTTTTTATCGAGCACATAATTATGATCGATGCCGCCGCCGACAAATTTCAATTGTTCAAAATCATGTCCGATCTGGTTACGGATTTTTCGTGTCGTGGTAAAATCCAGCGGAGTTCCTGCAACCGGCACGATTTCTCCAGTAGGGATAAGATTCGAATCGACCGGCGTATATTTTGTCGCATTGACCTGAACGATATGATCGAGGATATCTCCGGAGCCGTCACCGGCAAGGTTGAAATAAGAATGATGAGTCAGGTTGACAACCGTGTCCTTATCGGTTGTGGCGGTATAATCGATTGCAAGCTCGTTGTTGTCGGTCAAGCGATAATCGACCTGCACCGAAAGCGTTCCGGGATACCCCTCTTCACCATCGGGGCTGACATAGGTCAATCGCAGAACATTTTCATTTTCTCTTTCGACCGGCTCTGCATCCCAGACCACCTTATCGAAACCTTTCTCTCCCCCATGGAGGTGTCGGATACCGCCTTCGTTGAGCGCCAGTGAGTATGTTTCTCCATTCAGCTCAAATGTGCCTCCCCCGATACGGTTGCCGTACCGTCCGACAAGACAGCCGAAATAGGGTGTTGCCTTGATATAGTCCTGGATGTCGTTATAGCCAAGGACAATATCGGCCATAGTCCCCGACTTATCGGGGGCCAGGAGACGGGTCACAATACCGCCATAGTTGCTGATTTCTGCAACCATGCCCTTTTTGTTTGTTAATGTGTAGAGTTTAACATCCTTACCGCCGTGCTGAAAGCCGCAACTTTTTTCGGAAATACTCATGGTAGTGCCCTTTCGTGATTATATGAATTAATACATACATTACCTGTTTAAACATGCAACACACTGCATGCCGGTCGCTACTCCCTCAATGTGGCAATCGACCGAAGGGCTATAAAATATTATTTCCATGCCATAAAACAACAGCACCTTTACTGATTAGCAGAAAAGCCCGAAAGAAATCTGCAAACACACTTGGTGCTGTTTTGCAATTTAATTGGAAATGATTTGAAAAACCGCCGATATCTGCTTTTCTTTTCGTGCTCTGTAACTCCGAACCTTCCACCCTTTTATTGTCGTCGATTTGCCGATAAAATAAATGAGTCCCACCCTTTGCCGAACTATTCTGTTTTATATTTTCCAAAAAATGAATAAAAACCCTGCACATAACTATTTTGATTCACTAAACAATTATAATTGTACCCGGTTTTCCCCATCTTATCCCGGGGGAATGAAATTCGATGAAAGGATTCCGGTATTATGGAAGAATGGCTTACATCCGAATTCTGGCAGTCGGTCGGCCAGGATATTATAGAGCGTATCATCATAGCAGCTCCCTCATTTATTATCATCTGTGTTGTTGCCGTTGCTGCATTGAAAGCCCTGAAATTTTCGCTTGTTCGAATTAAAAAGTTGATGTATCTCCGCATTGAGAAAAGCAATAATATCGATGTTGTTGAATCCCAAAAACGGACCGACACCCTGATCGGTATTCTTGGCACGAGTTTGAGAATAGTTATCTGGGCAATGATACTTATGCTTTTACTCAAGAAGCTTGGAATCGATATCGCGCCCCTTATCGCTGGTGCGGGAATAGCGGGATTAGCAGTCGGTTTCGGTGCTCAGGAACTTGTCCGGGATATCATTTCAGGTTTTTTCATGCTTCTCGAAAATCAGATCAGGACCGGTGATGTTGCCATTCTTAACGGCACAGGCGGCCTGGTGGAAAATGTCGGTTTACGCACCACGGTCCTTCGTGACCTCTCCGGCGTGGTCCATGTCTTTCAAAATGGTAAAATCAACAGTCTTTCCAATATGACAAAGGAATGGTCGGCCATGGTATTTGATATCGGTGTTGCCTACAAGGAAGATACCGATATTGTAACAAATATCATGATCGAAATAGCCGATGAAATGAAAGAAGATCCCGAATATAAAGATAAAATAATCGCGCCGATTGAAATTTTCGGCGTCGATTCTTTCAGCGACAGTGCGGTGGTAGTCAAAGCACGGCTGAAAACCAAACCGATCATGCAATGGGCTGTCGGACGGGAATATCGCCGGAGACTCAAAAAGATTTTTGACGAACGGGGTATCGAAATACCATTCCCCCATCGCACGATCTACTGGGGAGAAGAAATTAATCCCCTGATGGTAAAAAATCAGGAAAATCAGAATACCGAATCCCTGAAGGGGACCGAGTGATGAATCCACTGGAGCCGATGATTAAATCCGGATTGCGTCTCTTTCGATGGTATGACAAAAACATAGGTCTTCCACCAGGAACACTTGTTCCGGAAGAAGAGCTCAAATCGCAGTCGGTTCGTATTGGTATGTTCCGCTATAATCCGGATCAGATGCAGGAAAAGGAGATAACCCAAAGAGATTTCTCAGAATGCAAAAAGAATGATTCAATAGTCTGGCTCAATATCGATGGTCTGGGTGATATTTCCCTGATGCAATCTGTTGGCGATACCTTTTCTTTGCACGACCTGGTACTCGAGGATATCTGTAATATCAACCAGCGTCCTAAAATGGAAGAACATGACGATTATCTATTCTTTGTCCTTAAAATGATCTACCAGGTACCGGGCAATAGTCATATCCAGAGCGAACAGGTCAGTCTGATACTGAATAAAAACACTGTTCTCTCCTTTCAGGAACATCATGGTGATGTCTTTGATATAATCAGGGAGAGGATCAGAAAAAGCGGTGGAAGAATTAGGAAAATGGGTGCCGATTATCTGGCCTATGCGCTCATGGATGCTATTGTGGATAATTATTTCAATGTGATGGCAAATCTTGCAGAAGAGATTGAAATACTGGAAAACGAAGTTATCAGCGACTTTTCATCCGAAACCTCGGCTAAAATTCATGCAATTCGACGGAAAGTTATTCTTTTGCGACGATCGATCTGGCCCCTGCGGGAGGTCGTCAATTCACTCATGCGTCATGAATCAAATTTTATCAATGAAACTACTGTCCCCTTTCTTCGCGATCTCTACGATCATACCATCCAGGTGATCGAAACCCTCGAAACATTCAGAGAAGTACTCGCGGGACTACTTGACATGTACATCACCATCATGAGTAATCGAATGAATGAAGTCATGAAAGTTCTCACAATAATTGCCACCATTTTTATCCCCCTGTCATTTATTGCCGGCGTTTACGGTATGAATTTTAAGTATATGCCCGAACTTGAACTTCGCTGGGGTTATTTCGGAGCCCTGGGTCTCATGGCTGCCACAGCCCTGACAATGATCCTCTATTTCAAGATCAAGAAATTCTGAAAACCTTTGATTTTATTGGCAATTGGTTATATAATTAATAGCTGACGGGGTTGGAGATACGAGGCAAAATCAGGTGATAAACACAAACGGGAATCCGGGTAAAATCAGGCTGTATCGATACATAGGAATAATTGTGGCTGTTGCGGTAATGACAGGCTGTGCGTCTCGAGCAGGCTATGCCACGAAATTACTGTACCAATCGGACGACTTTGATGGGGCCGATTTTTCTCACCGGACAATCCTACTGCTCCCGGTTACCCTGGAAAATGGTTTCGATACGACAGGCATGCTTTCCCCCTCAAGGCAAGCCCAGTGGCTTTTGAAACGGCGCCCCGACCTGAAATTTGTTTTTAGAAATCACTTTGAATCCACCTATTATTCTGCTCATGACAAAGCGGCTCTCAACAGCTTCTATGGGGCTCTTTTTGAAGGAGATGTTCTCGCCGCCCAGACCAGCGATTCGGTTTGGGCACATATGAAAGCCGATTATCTTCTGGTAACGAGTATAAAAAACAGTGCTACCATTCGAGACTTCGAACGCAATATCAAGAAAACATTGCGATGTGAAACAGAATTATGGGACATCGAAAACACAGAAGTCGTATGGCGAATCTCAACGGTTGGTAACATCCTGAATGGAACAGAGGGAGACGCCGAATTTATCTGGGGTGCCTTACAGGAAGCCTATAACTCAATTCCGGCGTTTCGTCCGGCATTAAACGAAGAAAACTGGTAACGAACATAACCAATACTCAACCTTAACCTCATCCTTACGCTATGAAAGAAACAGCCGAACGAAAGATCCGTGTCGGTTTCAGACGCAGCCCGAAGAGAATTTTTGATGAAGTTGAGTCGGTAACTGCAAGAATGCAGCGGGAGGGATGGGTACTTACTGAAAATTTTTTTGAAGAAAGTCTTGGTTACATTCACTTATTTTTTGAACGTGAAATAATGTATAATCAATAAACAAGGAGGTATTGCATGCAGTATGAATTAGAAGACAAGGGTAAATTCAAAATGGTCCATATTATCGGGAATATCGATACCGAAGTAAGCACCAAAGAGCTCGATAATGAAATATCCGGGCTGATTAGTGAAGGGACTCATCATTTCGTTTTTAATCTGGAACGGACCACATATCTCGACAGCGCCGGTATCAGTATTTTCATTCACTGTCTCTGCGATGTTCAGGAGAATAATGGATCTATTTATATAATTGCCGAAGAAAACCAGGTGCGCACGGTCCTCGAGATGGTAGGAATTACCCGTCTGATTAAAACCTATAAATCCGAAGAAGAGTTTTTAAAGGACAAGGGAATACCCGCATGATACATCGCATGCATTCTTTATTGTTTATATTTTTTTCGGTTTCCGCATTTCTTTTATCCGGATGCGGTATTGAAGGAACAATATTCAATCACGCCGATTTCAATGTTGAGGTCAAACGTATGGGGCTTGCCGAGGGCAAAAACCTAAAGATCCTTCAGCATGAAACAATACGATATATCAAGCTCAAAGAGGTCGAAGAGATTCAGATCGATCCTTCGGAAATGGTTCAATTTGAACGTCAACTCTATTATCTTCTTACAAAAATCAACCTGAAATCGGGTGAAGCGTTCGAATCATCGACCAGGCCGAAGCCTGGTCTTTCGGAACCAAAGGCCTATATCTGTGTAGTACCAAGTATTGCGGGTAAAACAAAAGACGGTGTTTTCAGAATATCGTTGAGTGATGTTGCTAAAATTATTGTCGAATAAAAAAATGTCCAAGTCAACAATACCATCACAAAAAGGGATATCGTCTCCGGCTATTATTCTTATCGGTCTTATTTGTGCCCTGTTCAGTATAGTAGCCTTTTTCTCCATTAAATTTATTTTGGGGCGGTGGTCTCCGAGCCTTGCAAATTCCGAGCGACTCTTTAAAGAAATGAAGTATGATGAAGCACTTGCGGTGATAAGCAAAATCGAGCCGAAAAGCAATAATATGAGTGAGCTCTACACCTTATATGGAAAGATATGGCTGGCCAGAGCCTGGGAACGGCAAGAAAAAGAAAACTGGAAAAATTATGGCGCAAATGTTGACGACTGGCTTTCATGCCCGGAAGCAGATAAAGCCGAACATTACCTGAAAAAAGCTGTTCAAGCCGACCCCGACAACAGAGAAGCCCGATATTACACAGCCCGTCTTTACCTCGAAAAAGGATGGTTTTCCAGAGCTGAATCGGAATACTTTGAAGTCCTTCGACTGGAAAATGAATATATTCCCGCTCATATCGATCTTTCGGCACTGTATGTCAAAACCGGCAACTACGACCTGGCCGAAAAGGAGCTGAAAACGGTCTTTTCTCTGGATCCCGACAATCCGGTGGCTGCAAAAAATCTCTATGTACTCTATCGATTTTACAAAGAAATTCCCGAATCGGCGATGGTGTGGTCAAATCGCTACCTGAATCTCGATCCAAAAGGCGATCTTGATAAGTATTTCATACGGGAAAACCACAAACAGATGATCGAACGATATCCGGAATTTAATTTGCCCGACAGCCAGAAGTGGGAAAAGCAGGATCGACGGTTCAAACCCACAAAACGGTTTGGTGGATAGTCACGAGAAAATCATTTTCACCTTACAGATGTCAGTCGGGTCTTATACTTCCCTGTCAGTTTACCCCTTGTATCAAAAGCCTTTATCTGCAAAATATACATCCCTGCCGCCATCGGTGAATCAAATCCGGGATACCATGTCATGCTGTTGTTTCCGGTTGAGCTGTCGGTCAGTGTCAATTTAAAGGGTGACGGACCAATCGAATCGCTTACTTTAAAAAATGCATTTACCGGGGGCACAACATGAAAATGCACGGTATCGCTGGTATCCACGCCCGCAGCATTGGAGACCACGCAGAAAAAGAAATCCCCGCTGTCGGCATGTGCCGCGGCAGGAATGGTGAGTGTTTTTCCGGTTCCAGCGGTATCGATTCCCCCATCATACCGGATCCAGGTAAATGTCAGTTGCGCAGAGCCTGCGGCATCGCATGAAAAAGAGACCGGTGCATCCTGTGCGACCGTTGTATCTTTTGGCTGAAGGTTGATTACCGGGGGACGGTGCGTTACGGTCAGCTTCGCAGCCGCAGAAGAGTCATTTCCCTTTTCATTGCTAACCTTGACACTGTAATAGCCCGAATCGGTCAACGAGGATATGGGCAATGACAACACCGAATCATCGGCGGTTGGATTTGTGCTGGTACTTATCGAATCGCCGTTTTTGTACCATTGCCATGTAAAAGGTGCTGTTCCCGAAACGGTCACATAAAACGAAGCGGGTTGATATTCCTGGACTGTCTGTGCAACCGGATCGGCCGTAATAGCAGGCGCAAATCCCACCCGGAGCCGTGCCGCTGATGACTCCACCGTATCGCCCCCGAAATATACCCGGCAGGAATAGGAGCCTGAATCAGAGTACTGCACATTGGTAAGCGTAAGACTCGACGAAGTTTTTCCTGACATCGGGACGCCGTCTTTGAGCCAGTGATAGCCCAGTGTTCCCCCGCCACCGGTCACTGAAACGGAATAGGTGATGAAATGTCCGGCGTTATGGTCGAGTGTGGTATCGGGGGGTGATGGGTGCAAAGTGACGGTAACCGGACTCACCACTGTCAGTGTCACGGCTTCCGCCGTATCCGTACCGTTTGCATTGGAAACTGCCACCCTGTAGACTCCGGCGTGCGATGAACCGGCATTCATTATCGCATAGGTTGACTGGTTCGATCCAACAGGAGAACCATTATGCAGCCATTGATACGTGGTTACCACCCCGTCGGCAGATGCTGTAAAGGTAATCGAGGCGCCTTCGGAAATCGCTGTGTCTCCCGGCGTGATAACCGCATTTGCCGGAGGAACTTTGGACACGTTATATTCATCTGCGCCAACATCCCACGTCCCCCCCAAAGGTCTGGAGTCGCCATCGATGTCATCAATTACACCCGCAACTGAAGCTCCCCTATCGATAGCCGGCGATCCGGGAGCAAGGCGCAGGTCTCCACGTGAAGGATCAACATAAATTTGGATAGGTGATGCATTCCGGAGAGAATCGGTTCCCGGGGCGGACTGGTCGGAGCTGATATTATTGGATGCAGGAGAATAGTTTGAGCTGTTATGGGTATAAAAACATGTGCTGTCACTGCCGGTAACGATAACATTTCGTACTTCACTGGTATTGCCGTCACGGATATGAACACCGAAAAGCCCCGGATTATGGATCGTGAAATTATGAATTTTCATGCTGGTTCCAGAGCCGAATGCGATAATCCCGTCACCGCCGACATCATGAATAATGCAATTACGAAACGTCGGCGTTCGTGTTCCTGTTCCGCCATCTGCATTTATGGCATTCCCCGCGCCGGGATTGTCATGCATGATAACATACTGGACAAGAGGATTCAGGATCGTACTGACGCCTGTAATTCGTAATCCATCATCTCCACTTTCGCTCCAGTCGGTGATCCGGAGCCATTCGATCCGCGTATAATCATCACCGATCTCAACGGCAACACCATCGGTAGTAAGATCGATCACGACACCGGTATCCCGCGTGCCGTTATGCCGATGCCCTTCGGCAACTGTCAGATGCATATAGCAGGAATCGTTGCTTGTTCCCCCTTCAATAATAATTCCAGAACCAAAGGGCCCGTCATTATAGCAGATACCGATCTCGCGGCGGTTATCATTGACAAGATTGCCGTTGCGAGCGTTTTCCCAGGCCTGCAAACTTGTTGTAAGAGTGATTTATTGCAAAGGCAAATGAGCCGGAGGTTCCCCCATGGATACTATGAATGACTGCGGTTGTCGAATTAATCTTCTTTTTGATATATACCGTATCATAGCCTTCGCCATCAGTCCAGCGAACAAGATCGCCGGCGCCGACATTGTCGGGCAAGCTCGCGCCGTTGCCGTATTTAAGGCTGTCGGTACCTTCCGGAATTTGAATGGTACCGGTTGAATAAAGAGTATTCGTGCTGGTACCAATCGAGCGATAATTGACAGTAACCGGTGTGGGCGCAAAGGCACAAACAATATGCGCCTGCTACGCGCAATTTACTCCATAGCTCCACCCGATGCCGGTTTGCGCTGCCGGGCTGACTTCAAGTGTGCTCATCCCTCCCGTTCCATTTGCAAAGGATACCTCAGCACGCTCAGTCTGCGGCGGGGCAGCATTCAGCGCCGTTACGCACTGGGTGACCAGTGCATCGATACACCAGGCGCGGTCGGTCAGCGGAGTGGAATAGGTTGTGATAGCACTCAAAAGCATTCCTGCCTGAATTGTGGAATCTACATCTTGGGGCGCGGCCTGCAAGACGTTATTCAGCGATATTGCAGAGGCACATCCGCTTCCGATGATCCCACGGAAATATATCCTCACTTCGTACGTCCCCGCCGAAAGCAGGTTTGCATCCAGTAAATACCACATCGAAACAGCGCTGGTATCACCTTCATCGCTCGCTGATTCCGACGCTGCTCTGGCGCATTTGAGACCGGCATATTTTATGCTGTCGACTATTAAATCGTGTCCGATATTGTCCCATGCAAATGTGCTGACAATCAGCGATTTGTTGTTGCCGCTGCCGATCGTGTGGTTCCAGGAGATCTGGCTAACATTTGTCTGTGCACCTGAGTTGCTCGATGCATCAAGTGTTATGGCCTCTGATACTCCGGAAAGTAATCCCGTTACCAGAAATAATTCTGCAGCTTTTGCTATTGTCTTCATAAGGAAATGTCTATGTATACCATCGTTTTTCAGCATCACACCCGAAAGTTTATAAGCGTTTAAACATTGGAAATTTCTTGATCGTATAATAATATTTATATAAAATATGGGTGCAGTCTCCATTTT
>WJLZ01000206.1 GCA_014728215.1 Chitinivibrionales bacterium | reverse complement strand
GTTGACAATATAATCGCACGGATCACCGCTCTTGAACCAGTCGAGGACATTGATGATATATTCATCGGTGCCGTCCTTTATAGCCTTATGCCATTGATCGGGATTCGCACTCATACTGACTTCCCGGGACCAACTGACATTGAGTTGTTTTGTAAGGCCTTCAACGTACCCATTCAACTCTCCTTCACGCATATCGCCGTATTTCCAGACTGTGTTCCCTGCCAGGCCGTAGCCCACAAGGCGGACATTGTAGGTGTCCTGGGCCGCCGGAATGCTCCAAACCACTGTGCACACGAGTAATGCTTTTGTAATAAGGTTCATTTTCATGGATACTCCTTTGTGGAGGGATGCACGTTTCATATACCAATAATTTAATATGAAATGGAAGATATATACAGAATTATTAAGTATATAAAATGGCATATTTTGTATAATACTTATATTTTTTATGAATGATGAAGGAAAATAATGGGGCATGTATTAACGACAGAGGGAAGCAATGATACTTTTTCGCAATTGAATTAAATGGATATAAATGTTACTTTCTCACATTTCACTAATTATTTTCTTATTTCATTCTTTTTTTATTGTGTTAACACATTTTATTGTCGGTAGTAATAGTCGAAATAATGAAAAAACAGGTTAAGAAAAATGCGTTTTCCATTGCTCTTTCCTACCTTGAAGAGCTTATCAGGCAGCAGAAACATATAAGAAAAACCAGGCTTCCAACCACCGCCTCCATGGCTTCCGAAGCCGGGGTTGCCTATGAAACCATGCGAAAAGCAGTCAATGAGTTGGTATCAAAGGAGATACTGGTTGCCCGGCCCGGGAGGGGGATCCATATTGAACGATACAGGGGACAGCCCATAAAATCCCTTTACACTCTTTCTGAGGCCCCTGCGGATAACAGACTCCGATGGCAAAAGGCGGCATCTTCACTGAAACAGGACATTTTACAGGGGCATTTTGGATGGAATAGGCTTTTGCCTTCCCAGAAAGAACTTCTCATTCGGTATGGAGTCTCATATCCGACCCTCCGCAAGGTGTTGTCATTGTGCATTGATGAAGGTCTGATAAAGCCTGAAGGAAGATGGTATGCCACATCATTGAAAAAACCTTCGGTTGCCTATTCGAGAATTATTCTTTTAGGTGATGAACGTGACGAAACGGGTGTTGCTACGGGGGTATGTGGTGATGATTTCATGCGGTCTCTGGAACACACCTGTGCGACATCGGGCGTTCGGTTGGAAACCTACGCTTATCGATGGAATGAGGGGGTTTTACAGTTTAAGAATGTTGCGACCGGCAGGGAATGCATTATACAGGATGATAACGACATCCTGGGATTTGTCTATGCCGGTATTTTCGCCCGGGAGATCGAATCCCGGTTACTCGACAGGAACGGCAGTGCAGGTGATGTTCAGGAAATATTCATGACTGTTTTACGGATGCTGCTGCCCTTCGGGAGGCCGATTGCCGTGTATACTTTCGAGCAGGATCTCAAAATTCCTTTTTCTACCGGCCCAAACAGCCCAATTCGAATATTCAGGATGGCGGCGCCGGCGACATCGGCGGTAAAGGTCGCGCGGTACCTGCTCACACAGCGACACAAAAAGATCGCCTATATTTCTCCCTTTCATCAATCATTATGGTCTCAGATGCGGTACGATTCTTTAGTGGAGACCTATACCGATGCAGGATACAATAATAATGTTCGGCTTATTGCGATTAATGATCATTATTCGCTTTTATCCTATTATAAAGACTCCGAGCGACACTATAATATCGATTCGGTTCTTTCCGGCTATAAGGTTTGGAAAAAGGAGAAGTTTCCAAATCTGACGGGTTATTACGATCATGCATTCAGTACTTTTTGTCTGCGGTATATGACTCTTGCCGAGGTTATTTACCGGCTTACCCCTGTTTTGAGAACATTGTCGGAAGATCCGGACACGACAGCCTGGGTTACGGCAAATGATGGTGTGGCTGAAATGGTGATTGATTTTATGCGGGCGCGAAACAAAAAAACTCCCGACTTTATATCTCTGGCATCCTTTGATAATACCGTCATTTCGGTCCATCATGGAATAACCTCCTTCGATTTTAATATTCCGGCCGCTGTCAATTCGATGATTGCTTTTTTGCTGAATCCCCAAGTGTTTTATCGTGAAAAGAAAAATGAAGTAGTTGATATTGAAGGAGTTATTATCGAACGAAATTCGGTAATCAAATGTAGAAAATGATAGTTGAGTGCGCGTATGCGAATATCGCCCGGTATAAAGAAAGCAATTGAATCCGTTTTCACGGAAATATCATCAGGCCGTATTTCTCCCGGTGACCGTCTTCCGGGCATTCCCCGGCTTGCCCAATCATCCGGTGTGTCCCCGGTAACCATGTGGAAAGCTATGAATATTCTTCGTGAGAAAGGTATTGTTGAAGGCATTCGGGGGAACCCCTTTATTGTCACATCGGATGCTTTACAAAAGATCGGGGTTTTTAAGTCAACACTCAACGAGCCGGTTCAAAAAGTAAGGTCGAGTTGTCTCTGGCAGCGAATCAGGTTGCGGTTGTTGAAAGATGTTCTCAACGGCGTTTACGGCAGCAACGGAGTGCTCCCGACACTAAAAGAACTCCGGCAAAAATACGGAATATCATTTCGCCCCTTGAAAAAGGCGCTTACTGCTCTCTGTGAAGAAGGAGTCCTTGCCCCCCGGAACAGATTGTACCATGTCGTTTCTTTGTCGTCCTCACGATCGAATTCTTGTGTGAGGGTCATTATGTTGTCCGATCAAGAAAAGAAACTATGGGCCGGGTCCCTCAACGAAGAATGCATCCGGACGCTGGAATCGGAATGTAGCCGGGCAAATGTGGAATTGCAGGTAGTGGGATATATGGAAAGCGGCAAGTTCTTTTTTGCCCGGAGTGATGAGCGATTGAGACCCATTTCAACGCTGAGTGACGATGATTCGGTGTTGGGATATCTTTATATTGTCATTCAGAATGACGAATGTCGTGACATATTTTTACGTCGGTTGTCATCATTTGGAAAACCGGTTGCAGTTCTTGATGTTGTTGGAGGCTGGGAGCTTCCACTCTATGCTCAAAAGCCTTATGTCAAACATTTCACTACCGCCATATCTCCCTTACCCGGTGAAATCGCGGCACGGTATCTTCTCGAAATGGGACACCGGAAAGTCGCCTATATTTCTCCGTTTCATCAGGCTGCCTGGTCAAAAAATCGTCTTGCTGGAATAAGAAAAATATTTGCCGGGGCCGGTTATGATTCGGCCGTTACCTCTTGTACCTGGAACAATCCTCCCGATATACATAGTTCATATCATGATGACGCTCTGAAAAACTGTCCTATCGAGCCGCTGGTAGAATTTTTTAATAAATGGAAAAAAGATATTCCCCGTTTTTATATCAACCGAATGGATTCATATTTTAATTTTCAGTTACAATGGCGGATATTGACCATAGCAGAGTTCAACCGTCAACTTCATTCGCTCTTTGACGCGGCGCTTGCCGATGATTCAGTCACCGTCTGGGTTGCGGCCAATGACACGGTGGCGTTGGCCGCAATCGAGTACCTGGATTTAAATGAAATCGAAGTACCGGAAAGCATATCACTGATTTCTTTTGACGACACATGGGAATCCCTGCGTCAGGGTATTACCAGCTATAATTTCAATATGCAGGCGGTTGTCCACACCATGCTCGGATATGTGCTTAATACCCGTTCGGTAAAAAGCATGGGGTTTTATCGGCCGGTGGAAATCGAAGGCATGATTATCGAACGGATGACGACCGGAAAAATGCAACTAAAGGAATAAGCATAAAGAGCTTCATTACCGGTTGGCAACGAGGCCGTCACGTTCGTGCCTGCCTTACATCATGACAAATGATTTTGAGAGAAGTTTCCGTTCACCGCCGGGTCGTCTTTATCGCAACCGAGGTTCCGATAAGAAACAGTGCTTCGAATCCTACGGTGCCGAACAGCACCTGGGCGCCGGTAGAAGTAAAGCCGTAGGAATGGAGTCCTACGCCCAGCAAGTTGACCCCCAGCCAGGCGAACATCACCAGAACAAGTCCGACAATACTCCCCATGGCCAAACCCCATCCTCGGATCATGCCCCCTGCGCGGGCATGGAAGATTATCGTACACCAGAGGCAGATCAGCAGGGCTCCGTTTTCCTTCGGGTCCCATCCCCAGAACCGTCCCCACGACTGGTCGGCCCACATACCGCCTAAAACCGTACCGATCACCGTGAAAGTGAAGCCGAAGGCCAGCACTGCATAGATCGTCTTGTTGGTCGAGGTGAGTTTCTGCTTGTCTCCGGACGCCAGTTTCCGGATTATATAGACGTGTCCGGCGATTCCGGCCGCCAGAAGGCCGGTGTAGCCCAGAGTAATGGTGATAATATGAGTGGTAAGCCAGAAATTATTGTTCAATACCGCACTGAGCATTCCCATGGTGTCGCCGTCGGCACCGTATTTTCCCGCCAGATGAAGCAGGGCAAAGCCGATAAAGGAGGATATAAGAAGCCCCATTGCGTTTCTCTGCCACAACTCGACCACGGCGCCGAGAATAACACTTGCCCAGGCCACAAAGACAAGCGTACCGTAAAGATTATCGATCGGAGGACGGTTGAGAATGATCATGCGGGCAATTAACCCCCAGGTTTGAAAAAGAAAACCCGGTATAATGAGGGCAACAGCCGTGAAATGGAGCCACGTGCGATAGATAATCATGAGAAATAGCGCCAGAATACAGGTAAGGCCGTATAAAATCTTTGATTTCAGAAAGGGGTTAAGTGCATTATAGGAGATTTCAAGGGAATGATCGGGATAATCGATCACCTTTCCGGCGTCTTTTTGTACCGACGTTCTAAACTGCTCGACGGCTTTTTCGAATGCTACGGGGTTGTCGGAACGATAGTTTTCTCGAAGTTCAATCAGCAGATCAATGTGGTTGTTTCCCAGCGATGAAGAGGCATATTTTGCAAGATAACCCCACGGACTCAGCCATTCCACCGAGCCCTGGTGGCCGACAGGAATGATATGCAGGGGGGGATTGCCGATACGCGCCCCCATGCGGTACATTGAATGTGCCACCGAGACAACGGCACTGTCGAGGGAACTCCATTCGCTTCGTTTTTTACCGCTTACCTCTTTCATGGCCCTGGAGAGTGCCGGGGAGTGGGCCAGCATTTCATAATAGGACTGGGCCGGTTTCAGTGTGTCGAGGCCGAGTATCCGGGCAACCGCGGAATCCTTGATACCATAGGCCGGATCAGGCTCGATAAAACTGAACATGCCGGTCAGTTCCGCGTATTCGGTAACATTCCGGTACGCCCGGGCCGCTTCGTTTTCAAAATTCGAGCGTTCCTTCCCGGGTGTCATCGATGCTTTCCGGGCGAGTTGGTGGAGTTTTCCAAAGCCCGCGTGAAGGTCTGAAAAGCTATAGCGCCGCCGGTGTCGTTCGGCACCGATTGCATCGGCGATTTCGGGGTTGTCGATAAGGAAAATTTGATCCTGCGCCGCCTTCGCGGGGGTGAAGAGCACCCGGGCCAGCCACTCAATTGCCGAATAACCTTCGATACTGCTGCGCCCCGAGAACTGAAGAAGCTTGATCCGGGCGTAGGTGTCAAGCGGCTTTACCCGGTTATTATCCATAACCGAAATCTCAGAAAAAGTCTCCAGATCAAATTCCTTTGCAAAAACGTCGGAAAAACCGGCAAGAATCACAAGGATCATGCAAAACGGAAAGAGTGATTTAAGAGGGATATGATTCATATTCAATCTTTTTTCTTACGGTGTACAGGTTTCATACCACCTATCAGCTTGATGAGAAAATGGATTAACAGACCGGCCATGATCAGACAGCTTGCGATATAAGGTAGCTGACGGGCTGAATTGCGGACAACCGCAAAGGTAGAGGATTCCCGGCGCCCTTGCTGCGAATAGGAACTCTGGAAAAAAGTGAAATCGTTATAGCGGAACGGGCGGTTCATCGAGATAACCACTTCCCGGTCGATATTGTCACCCTTTGCATAAATCCTGCTCTTGAAATCACGGGCCATTTCCGTGCCGGCATAATCTTCTTTTGTAAAATCGAGCAGCCGTAGAGTAAGCGGCAGAAGAATTCGTTTCGGCTGTAATATCAGAGCGTAGGAATAATCGTTGTCCTCGAACGTGAATGAATTTTTCGTCCGTCCATGAAGCATGAGTTCGGTGTGTTGTTTGGAAGATTGTCTTTCTACAGTACAAATTATGCCCGGAACGTTTTTGGAGGGATCTTTTTCCGGCTCAAGCTCGACAAGAGAATCGACTGATGAATGCCGGTGCATCGACCGGGGATTATCAAAACCACCCGGAGCTGCGGCATTGGTATAGATTTTGCGGACTGTTACCCCTATCTGAGATTCGGGAAATATCAGCCGACTGCCGGAAGTTAAACTGCTGAGGTCAAAGGATTCACTTTTCTCATCCTTTATGTTTCCTTTATTTGTGCGATAAAGAAGCAGTTCCCAGTTCCGGTAACTCGAAGAATACCGGGACTGTTCTCCCTCATGGAGCGAAAGATAGGATTCACTCGCAAAATAGTGGGTGAATCCGGCGGCTAAAAACAAAAAGACGATGCCGAAATGGACCAGGAGAATGCCGATCTTTTTCCAGGCAAACCGAAGGCGAAAGAAAAAGGAACCGATTAAATTCAAAGACAACACCGCAATCACGAGTTTCGTGCCGGGAAAGGGAATAAAATTCCAGATAAATAGAACCCAGGAATTGAAAAACCGGGCCCGTGCCGGATATAATCCATGATCAACCTGATACAACGTGCCCCAGAATGTAAGTATCGAAAGTACGATCAGGCAGATGACGGTCAATCGAAGTGATACAATAAATTTAATGAATGGATTCTGAGCTATCTTATTCAGCATTCGTATTCTTTTATGCGGCATTTTTAGGGTCTGCCGGAAATTAAATATATACCCGGCAGAACAAATTGTTTGTCTAAAAATAATTCATCGCCTTCTCTGCAGCCTCCAGAACCTTCTCCAGATCACTTTCGGAATGAGCGGTTCCGACAAATGATGCTTCGAATTGTGAGGGAGCAAGATAAATTCCCTGTTCGAGCATTTTTCTGTGATATACCGAGAAACGGTTGGTATCCGATGTAACAGCATCGGCGTAGGTATGTACCGGCCCTTCGGCAAAAAACAGGCTCATCATCGATGCAATAGAATTAATGGTACTGTCGATTCCTGCCTTTGCTGTTATGGAGTTCAATCCGTCGGCGAGCCGCTTTGCTCTGGTTTCGAGTTCGGTCCATGGCTTGCGGGTTTTCAGGGATTCAAGAACAGCGCATCCTGCTGCAACGGCCAGAGGGTTTCCCGACAGGGTTCCTGCCTGATACACGGGGCCGTCGGGGGCGAGGTAATCCATGAATTCTGCTTTCCCGCCATAAGCGCCTACCGGTAGGCCGCCGCCGATGACTTTTCCGAGGGTGGTAAGATCGGGTATTACGTTATAATATTCCTGCGCGCCGCCGGGGCCAAGACGAAAGCCGGAGATGACTTCATCGAAAATCAGCATTGCACCATTTTCGCCGGTTAGTTGCCGAAGGCCTTCCAGAAAGCCGTCCTTCGGAAGAATGACTCCCATATTCCCGGCAACCGGTTCTACGATAACGCAGGCAATTTCATCCCGGTTTTCATCGAAGAGCGAACAGACCGATTCAAGATCGTTGTAGGAACCGATCAGGGTATCCCGAGCGGTCCCTCCGGTGACACCCGGGGAACTGGGATGGCCCAGGGTCAGGGCGCCGCTTCCCGCTTTCACCAAAAAACTGTCGCCGTGGCCGTGGTAACATCCTTCGAACTTGATAATTTTATCCCGCCGGGTGATCCCCCGTGCCAGGCGTACCGCACTCATGGTCGCTTCAGTGCCGGAGTTGACAAGACGCACTTTCTCGATCCCGGGTACCATGGCCGCAATCATCTCTGCAAGCTCTATCTCCTTTTCGATCGGCGCGCCGAAACTTGTCCCGGATTCGGCCGCCTTACACACCGCTTCGACAACGGCAGGATGGGCATGGCCTAAAATCAACGGGCCCCAGGACATCACCATGTCGATATATTCGTTCCCCTCGCAATCGTAGATTTTACTTCCCTTTCCCCGAGTGATAAAGGGCGGTTCGGCGTCGACTGATTTAAATGCTCTCACCGGCGAATTGACTCCTCCGGGAATAGACTGTAGTGCGCGTTGATATAATTCCTTGCTGGTTGTCATGACCTGTCCTCTCTGAATAATCGTGATCCGGTTTTTTTTAGTTCCCGGGTACTGAACAGTATCCGGTAATCGGTTATGTCTTCCTGCCGGACAATATCCCGCACCTCCGTCTCCACCTCATCCCTGCTTTTCCCATGGATCATGGCGTAGAGGCGGTAGGGCCATCGGGGGAGTCGTGGACGTTCGTAACAATGACTCACAGAGTCTCGGCCGGCCATCCTGGAGGCGATCTCCCGCACCTTGTCTTTCGGCATATCAAAAACAGCCATTCCATTGGCCGTGTACCCCGAAATCCGGTGGTTGACAAAGGCGCCTATTTTTCTGATCAGCCCCTCCTGTTTCCATCCTTCTATTTTTTCGAGCAGCTCATTTTCGGTAATCCCGGCCTCTTCAGCTAGTTTTTGATAGGGATTCTCGCAGATCGGGAAACCCTTCTGTAAGAGTGCTAATATTTTTTTATCACTGCCGGTCATTTTTCCCCTGTTCCTCATCGTATGAAAACGAGACATTCAATTTGAAAACATTGAGCGCAGGAAGCTCCAGAAGCTCTTCGATACCGTCACGGGAGGAAATTTCCGAAAGAATATTTTCGATCTCGAACCGGTCTTCGGCAATAACCGTGAACCAGACATTGAGGTCATCATCCCGAAGATAGTTATGGGTGATATGCGGATAGGCGTTGATACAACGAGTAACCTCATCCAGCTTTGCAAAATCGACCTTTGTCGCTACCAGCGTTGTTGTATACCCTGCCTTTTGGGGGGACAGCGATATCCCGAGTCTTCGTATAATGCCGTCATCTTTGAGTTTTCGTACCCGGGCTATGACCTCCTGTTCTCCCAGATCGATTTTTTCCCCTACCGATTTAAAAGGGTGCGGTCCAATGGGAAAATCATTCTGTATCAGATTGAGGATTTTTTTATCAATGATATCCATGGTGGTTTTCAGGTTGCGGTTGAGTGGAGACAACGAGCCGGCTCGAGGCGCCAGCAGGATTGAGTGTTTGAAAAAGAACAATACTCTCTCTTCCATACACCCTTAACCTTGCTTTCACGTTGCACCCTTCAACTTTTCTTTCTTTTCCTTTTCGGTTCATAGCAACAATAGGGTTCTTCACCGATATAGTTTCCACTCTCAAAATACGCCCTGGCCCTGCATCCGCCGCAAATGTTCACGAATTCACATATCCCGCATTTGCCCCGATAGGCGTTTCGGTTTCTTAAATCGTTAAAAACGTTCGATTCTTCGTAGATCTTTTTGAAATTAAAATCTGTTTCCCGAAGGTTGCCGCAGGGAACATCAAGAAAGCCGCAGGCCTGTACGATACCCTTATAGGAGACAAAGGCAAATCCCTGTCCGCCCAGGCATCCTCCGGAATGGTGGCCGGGGTGTGTTTTTGCCGACTGAGTACCGGGCAGTGCTTTTCGTTTCTGTCGGGCTATCCGGTAATAATGGGGCGCACAGGTTACCCGGATGGTAATATCTTCTTTCTGCGATTGTTCATAAATCCATTCCAGGGCTTTTTCATATTCCTGGGGCGCCAGTTCCAGATGGGCTATTGCTTTGCCCCTGCCGGTGGGGACCAGGAAAAAGGGGTTGAACACCACTGCGCCAAGCTTTTTACTCAACTCCAGTAATTCTGGGAGGTCATCCGCATTATGCTTTGCAATCGTCGAGTTGATCTGAAACTCGATATTCTCTTTTTTTAACCAATCGATCCCTTTCATTGCAGCATCAAATGCCCCGGAAACTCCCCGGAATTCATCGTGGGCCTTTGCCGTAGCGCCATCGATACTGATACTGATCCGCTCGATACCCGCAGCTTTGATCTTTTTTGCGTTCTCCGCATTGATCATGTGTCCGCAGGGTGACATAACAACGCGCAATCCCTTGTCCGATGCATACCGGGCAAGCTCAAAAATATCCTCCCGGTACATTGGTTCCCCGCCGGTGAGAATAAGGATCGGCCGGGCAAAGGAGGTGACATTGTCGATCAATCGTTTGCCTTCCGCCGTACTCAACTGGTGATCATATTTCTCGTTTCGCGCCGCTCCCCGGCAATGGCGGCATGCCAGCGGACAGCGACGGGTTGTTTCCCAGGCGAGAAGATGGAGAGGGGAGGGGTGCATATTTTTTCAGAGACTGATTAATGGTTACGAGAACGATTAAGATTGATTATAGAGAAAATTATTCATAATTTGCTATGCTGCGTTTCCATCCGATGAGCATCGATACAATGTTGTATAAATGTTCATTGCCGATTTTGATGCTTTGTCGATAAGGATATGTATTGAATCTGGAATACCGAATTCTGTGTTTGGATTTTCATGCCATATCAACAACTCCAATGATTTGTGATAGATATCCAGTCTTTCATGATCAAACACTTTGTTGTTTTTCTCCTTACCGTATTCGGCCGTGTTTTCCTCAACAACACTCTTATTACTTTTAATTAAACCGATTATCATTGATCCGATATGATACAAATTCCTTTTATAATCAATTTTTTTTCTGAGCTACAATCTTCTTGATAAATAATATGTCGAGACACGCAGCACATTCTAATGTGGAGCCAAATGCTGCAATTAAGTGATTCTTTCTCTTAATCATTCTCGGACTCGTTGAGCACGCGCTGCGAATAATCTTCAATCTTCTTATTACCCATTCTCCCCACTCTCCGGGCAAAATAGGTCAAAATAATTTCGGCTCCGGCTCGTTTAATTGATGTCAAGGTCTCCATCATGACCCGATCTCCATCGATAAGCCCTTTTTGGGCGGCATGCATAATCATGGAGTACTCTCCGCTTACGTTATAGGCGGCGACAGGGAGGAGGGTATGGTCGCGGATCGTTCGGATGATATCGAGGTAGGCGAGGGCGGGCTTGACCATGACAATATCGGCGCCTTCACTCTCGTCAAGCTGTACTTCGTGGAGTGCTTCGCGGGCATTGGCGGGGTCCATCTGGTAGGTGCGGCGGTCGCCGAATTCGGGGGCCGAGTCGGCGGCTTCCCGGAAAGGGCCGTAGTATGCCGAAGCGTATTTTGCGGCATAGGACATAAGGCTGACATCTTCGAAACCCCGGGAATCCAAAGCTTCCCGGATCGCTCCCACCCGGCCGTCCATCATGTCTGACGGGGCCACAATGTCGGCGCCGGCCTCGGCATGAGAGATCGCCATTTTTGCCAGAAGCTCCAGGGTGGCGTCGTTGTCCACATCTTTTTCTTTCAGGACGCCGCAGTGACCGTGCGAGGTATACTCGCACAGGCAGACGTCGGTAATGACCACGAGGCCGGGGACGGCTTTTTTAATTTCCCGAACTGCATTCTGAATGATACCGTCCTCTTTTATCGCATGTGACCCGGCGGGGTCTTTGGATTCGGGAATACCGAAAAGGATCACCGCGGGGATATCCAGATCGGCGAGTTCGCCGCACTCACGCACCGCCGTGTCGACCGAGAAGTGGTACTGCTCGGGCATAGAGGAAATAGGCCTTTTTACCTGTGATCCCGGTACAATAAAAAGAGGGGCCACAAGGTCGTCGACCGAGAGTTTCGTTTCCCGTACCATCCGGCGGATTGTTTTGTTTCTCCGCAATCGTCGTTTTCTGACAAGGGGGAATTGCATGGTTTACTCCAATCCAATTTCATTATCGGTGAGATAGCAGGCCGGTTCCTGAGCCCAGATATCGCCGTAGACCGCCTCGGCCCGGACCCGGAAATTACCACCGCAGACATCCAGATAGGTGCATTGTGCGCATCGGCCTTTGACATGCCTTTTCTTGTTTTTGAGTTTTTTCATGAGCGGGTCCGACCGGTCGGTCCAGATTTCACTGAATGGCCGCCGTATCACATTGCCGAAAGTATAGTGGCGCCAGAACTGATCGGCGTGCACGCTGCCGTCCCAACCGACACACCCGATTCCAACCCCGCTGCTGTTGCCGCCGTTCATTTTCAGAAGCTCCATGACCTGGTCGGCGCGAGGATTGTTTTCTTTCAGCATCCGAAGATACAGATAGATCCCGTCGCAATGATTATCAACGGTGAGCACCTCGGTGGGCAGGCCCTTTTTGTGGAGAATCGCTGTGCGGTCGATAATCAGGTCCACGACTGCTCTGGTTTCCTGATGAGAAAGATCGTCGTTCATCAGTTCGGCGCCGCGGCCGGCATAGACCAGGTGGTAGAAGCAGATCCGGGGGATCTTTTCTTTTTCGATGAGATCAAAGATACCCGGAATATCCCGCACATTGTGTTTCGTTATGGTAAACCGGAGTCCTACTTTAAGTCCCCGGTCGGTACATGCCCGAACACCGTCAAGTGCCCTCTCAAAGGCCCCCGGCGTTCGACGGAACGTGTTGTTTGTCTCCCGGAGGCCGTCGATGCTGATTCCCACATAGGAGAGATCGGCCTCTTTGAGTTTGCCGGCTTGTTCGTGGTTGATCAAGGTCCCATTTGTGGAAACCACGGCGCGCAGTCCCCGGGTGCGGGCATGCGTGATCAGCTCGAAGAGGTCTTTTCGCGTCAGCGGTTCGCCGCCGGAAAAAAGAATCACCGGGCTGCCGAATGCGGCCAGATCGTCGAGGAACTTCTTTCCCTGATCGGTCGTCATTTCACCACCGTAGTCGATATCTTGGGAATGGGAGTAGCAATGAACGCATTTCAGATTACACCGCCGGGTGCAGTTCCATACCACCACCGGTTTTTTATCTTCGGCGAACTGAAGAAGGTGGGAAGGAAGGGCGTGCGATTTTCTCCCATACCGCAGAGCATCGGAGGGCTCGACAGTCCCGCAATAGAGTTTACTGATTCCTATCATAATAATTCCGTATCGATTCCACCAGACCGGGGATAGTATGTACCGATGCCTGAGTCGCAGGTCGGATCCCCGCGGTTTTCAGCGCCTTTGTTGTTTCGGGGCCGATGGAGAATGCCGCAATAGAATCTTTAATTCGATCTATAAATGCTTTTCCAAGGGCGTCGATGAAATATTTTACCGTTGATGAGCTTGTAAAGGTGACGCCGTCGAGGCTCCCTTCCTCAATCAGTGTTTCGATTTGTGTTGTATCGGTAGTTCCCGGTACTGTTTTATAAACAATAATGTCGTCGACCCGTGCACCGTATTGTTTGAGGTTTTCGGGAAGTTCTTTGCCGGCGATATCGGCGCGGGCAAGAAGGAACTTCTTGTCGTCAATGGTTTCCCGTGCCCGCAGTTCTTCAAACAGCACCGCGGAAGTAAATTTTGATGGTTCGAAGTTTGGGCGTATGCCGTATTCTTTAAGCCGTGACGCCGTTGCCGAGCCGATGACCGCGATTTTAACCGGCGCAAAAATCCGGGCGTCGAACCCGAGCGCATAGACCCGGTCCATGAAGAGGGACACACCATTGACACTGGTGAATACCACCCAGGCGTAGCTGCTCAGAGACCGGATTGCCCGGTCGATTTCCTTGGTCGATTCCTGCGGAGAGATTTCGATGACCGGCATTTCGATTGTATCGGCGCCCAGTTCGGCAAGCTTCCCGGAGAGCGCCGATGCTTGTGTCCGGCTCCGGGTGACGGCAATTTTTTTACCGAAGAGCGGCAGATTTTCAAACCAGGCGATTGACTTGTGGAGTTGGTTGACCTTGCCCACAACCGTTAATGCCGGCGGCTTGATACCGGCTTTTGCCGCTTTCCGGGCGATTGTTTCGAGCGTGCCCGTAACGGTCTGTTGCAAGGGAGTAGTGGCCCATCGTACGACGGAAACCGGGGTTGCGCCGTCCATTCCCTGCTCGATGAGTCGCCGGGCAATGGAGGGGAGGTTTTTAACCCCCATATAAAAAACCAGTGTACTTTGAGACCGGGCGAGGGCGCGCCAGTTGATTGTTGATTCTTTTTTGGCGGGATCTTCGTGGCCGGTGACAAAGGTAACCGATGAATTGTAACGACGGTCGGTGAGGGGAATTCCGGCATAGGCTGCGGCGCCCAGGGCCGCGGGAATACCGGGAATCACCGCAAAGGAGACCCCCTTTTCTTTCAGGTAAAGCGCCTCTTCGGAGCCTCTTCCAAAAATATAGGGATCGCCGCCCTTGAGGCGTACGACTCTGTTGCCTTCGCGGGCTTTTGTGCACAGAAGCTCGTTGATCTGCTCCTGTTCCATGGTATGGCGTCCCCCTTTTTTGCCGACATAGATTTTTTCGCACGACGGGGGGGCGTATTCGAGCAATTTCGAATTGACAAGGTAATCGTACACGATCACCTCGGCCCCGGCAATTGCATCGCGTGCCGCAACGGTAATCAGTCCCGGATCGCCGGGGCCTGAGCCGCAGAGAGTTACGTTGCCTGTATCATTCATAGGTATTTCCTTCGAGAGGTCTTCAACGATTGCGCTCAATTTCCTTTAAAATCGTATCCGCTCCCTGTTCAAGCAGCCTCCGGGCGACCTCTTTGCCCAGTGATTGCGCAGTGTCCGGTGGTCCCTCCAGGGTTTCTTCCAGAAAAGGCGTGCCGTTTATACCGGCCACCATGGCAAAGAGGCTGAGGCTCTCCCTTTCGATCGCTGTTCTTACGCCGATAGGAACCTGGCATCCGCCCTCAAGCTCCCTGAGCACCGATCGTTCGGCGTCGGTTGCCCGGCGGGTTTCCGGGTGGTCCAACGATTCGAGGAGCGCCCGGGCTGGACGGTTGTCTTCCCTGATTTCAACAACCATAGCACCCTGACTTACCGCATGATACCAGATCGAAGGATCGAGTGACGACGATATCCTGTTTCTCAAATCAAGCCGTGCAAGCCCCGCTTCCGCCAGAATAAGGGCGTCATAGAGACCGTCATCGAGTTTCCCCAGCCGGGTATCCACATTGCCCCGGATACTCTTTACTTTCAGATCGGGTCGGTGATGCGTCAATTGTGCTCTCCGTCTCAGGCTGTCGGTCCCGATACAGGCTCCCGGCGGCAGCGTGGCCAGAGACGCCCCCTCTTTCCCAACAAGAACATCACCACACGGTCCCCGTTTAATCACCGCGGCGAGGTGTAAACCCGGAGGAAGTGCGGTGGGAAGGTCCTTATAGCTGTGGACCGCGCAGTCGATCGAGCCGTCGAGCAGGCATTTTTCGATTTCTTTGGTGAAAAGCCCCTTGTCGCCGATTTTTGACAATGACGAATCAAGGATCCGGTCCCCTTTGGTTTCGATGCACTTTTCTTCGATGGTGAGTTCAGGATACTTCTCGCGAAGCATATTCGTGACAAGGGTGGTCTGTATGCGGGCAAGACGGCTTTTACGGGTGCCGATAACTAGTTTATTCATTGGATTCGGATTCCAGGTTAAAAACAGACCTGACTGCATCGACCCAGTATGCGGCATTATCAATGCCGCCACACTGGCTTTTGCGCAGCCGTTCTATGGGTTCCCGAAGGATTTTTTTGACCAGCCGCCTGGTCATCAGTTCCAGCCGTTTCTCCTGCCCTTCGGAGAGTTCCTGCGGACCGCGTCGCAGCTCTTTTTTCCGGACTACTTCAAAGTGATGGACAAGCGCTTTGATTGTGGGAGCAACTGCCAGCGAGCGATACCACTCGTAAAGCTTTTCGATTTCTTCCTTGATAATTGTCTCGACTTTTGGCGTTTCAGCTTTACGGCACAAAATATTTTTATCAACGATACTCGTGAGATTGTCGATATCATAAAGCATAATACCCTTCATTCTGGATACGTGCTCATCGATGCTCCGGGGAACACTGATATCGATCAAGGTTAGGCTCCGGCAATTTCGTTTCTTCATAACAATTTCGAGCTGCTTTTTTCCGAGTATCGGTTCAGGTGCGCTTACGGCGGAGATAACAAAATCTGCAGCAGCAATGGAATCGATAAGATGTGTCCAGGGAATTGCTTGCGTTCCTGTATGACAGGCCAGAGCTGAGGCTTTTTCGGTGGTACGGTTCGTTATTGTCAACGATCCCACCTTCTTTTTTGCCATATGCACCGATGCCAGATGAGCCATTTCGCCCGCACCGATAACCAGTCCGCTTTTCTGTGAGAAATTTTTAAGTGTCTGTTGTGCAAGTTCGGCGGCGGCAAGACTGACTGAAACCGCCCCGATATTGATATCTGTTTCAGTCCGGGCTCGTTTACCGACCCGAAAGGAGGCATGCATTACCTTATTGAGCACGAAGCCGTTTGTTCCGGCATCACAGGCACGGCGATAGGCTTCTTTTACCTGCGCAAGAATCTGTGTTTCACCCACGATCATCGATTCGAGTCCTGCGGTAACCCTGAAGAGATGGTTGACAGCGTTCTTGTCGGTAAAGCTGTAGAACAGGTCGTGATCAACGGGAGATATGTCTTTCCATTCACAGAGTGATTCAACGAGAAGGCGGGGGAGTGTCACCCGTTCTTCAGAAGAGACGGCGCCGTACCGGACAAGTATTTCAGTCCTGTTGCAGGTGCTCAAAAGAAGCGCTTCCTCTATACCCGGTTTTCCCAGGAGGGTGAGAAGAAATTCTCCGGTTTCGGCTTTGGAGAAGGCGAATTTTTCTCTGATATTTACCGGTGCAGTTGAATGATTAATGCCTGTCAGTAGTATCTGCACTGCGCTAAAAGCCTTTCCAGCGGTTGTGTATTCCCTTTAAGATATTCCTGTAGTTCTGATGACTCTCCGATACGCCGATAAATATCCATCCGTTTTTTTGAGGACGGTTCCCGCTTTTTAAGTTCGCAACGAAAATTATTCAGCACCTCCAGCAGGGGAGCGTAGGTATCGGGAAAAAGCGGTTCCAGCTCTTTTCTGATCTTCTTTGCCATCCCGGGAAATGAACCCGCAGTCGAGATTGCAATGGAGAGATTGCCTTTTGTTACCCGTGCGGGCACGTAAAAGCTGCATAAATCAGGCACATCGACGACGTTAACAAGCCGTTCCGCCTCATGGGCGTCCATACTGACGACTTTATTGGTCTCTGCATCGCCGGTTGCCGCAATTATGAGAAAATAATCCTTTGCTTCACCTTTATTATAACGACGCTTGTGTAATGTTTCAATTTTCTTTTCCTTGGCCCGGGCGACAATCGATGGTGTTACTTCAGGAGCGATTACGGTTATCCGGGCCCCTTCTTCGATAAGGGAGGCGATCTTGCGCTCGGCAACGGTTCCCCCGCCTACAACAAGGCAGGGCTTCTCGGTCAGTTTCAGATAGATCGGATACATAGCACATGAAAAGAGTTGGGGTGATGGAGTATTGGAGTAATGGAGCACTGGGAAAAATCCGTAAGAGATAATAATTCTCCAGCACGCCGGTACGCCACCATTCCATCACTCCATTGCTTTCCCCATTTCCTCCTGTATAGTCAATGCCTCTTCGTGAATATGTTCGTAAATATCGCGCACAAAATCGGGATTGAGACTATGTTCCTTTGCCTGGTCGATTCTGCTTTTGACAATCTGGTCCCATCGGGCAGGCTGAAGAAGCGAGACTTTATTCTGCTGTTTCAATTCACCGATCTGCTTTACGTCATCCATCCGTTTGCCCAGAAGGGCGATAATATTATTGTCGATCGTATCGATATCGTTACGGAGGAGGCTCAGTTTTTCGTTAAAATCGTTTTCTTCAAGGGAGATATCTTTAATTTTCAGGTTTTTAATCAGGTTTCCGTACTGCCTGGGAGTCAACTGTTGTTTGGCGTCGCTCAGGGCTTTGTCGGGATTCCGGTGTACTTCGATCATGAGGCCGTCAAAGAGAAAGTCGAGAGCTTCCTGGGCGATCTCGGAGATATATTTCCTGTTTCCGCAGATATGACTCGGATCGCAGATAATGGGTAATTTCGGAAAGCGCCGCCGCAGCTCGATCGGGACCCGCCAGATCGGCTGATTGCGGTATCTGTCCTGACGGTAGGTGGCGAACCCCCGGTGGAGGGCCATGATCCGGGTGATACCCGCCTTGTTGATCCGTTCGATCGCCCCGAGCCAAAGTTCGACATCTGCATTCATGGGGTTTTTTATCAGGACCGGTATATCGGCGCCTTTAAGGGCATCGGCAATATCCTGGACTGCAAAGGGGTTGGTCGATGTTCGTGCGCCGATCCAGATCATATCGATCCCTTTTTTCAGACACTGCTCGAGCTGGCGGGCATTTGCGACCTCTGTTGCCACCGGAAGACCGGTTATTTTTCCGGCCTGTTTAAGCCATTTCAGCCCCTCGGCGCCAACACCCTCAAAAGTGCCCGGCCGAGTCCTGGGTTTCCATATACCCGCCCTGAATACGGAAACAGTATGCCTGGACAACTCCTGCGCAGTCGCAATAACCTGTTCTTCAGATTCGGCACTGCAGGGGCCGGCAATAAAAAACTTCTTCTGAAACGGAATCCCCCACTCGGAGAGTTTTTTGACATTGAGACTTTTTTTCATTATAATCCCGGTGAATGGCTGACAGGTACCTTGTAAATCGAAACTAAAAAAGTAGCTACTCAGGTTCCTATGGACGATTTCAGGCGTCATTTAGGCTTTTGGCGGAATGACGAGACCGGTCCACCTGAGTAGTTATCTAAAAAATATCTTTTCTATGCCGTTCATGTCCAATGGCGGAGCATACAATTGGCTTTTTAGAGAAAAACCGGATAGGGGGTATCATCCCGGATAATCCCCACCCCTTCCATTTCAACCAGCCATGACGGCCGGCACACTGCTGCCTGGGTATAGAGAATCGGGATGCTTTCCGGAACATGCCTTTGGACTATTGAGCGGACAATGTCGATTGCATGGGGGTCCCGAAGATAGACGAAAAGATAGGCCATATCGGATAATGTCGCGCCATGGGGTTCCAGCAGCGCTTTCATATTTTCTAAAGTCCTCCGGGTCTGCTGTGTGATATCGCTGAGATGGAGTACGGTGCCTTTATTATCGATACTGGCCGTTCCCGAGATATAGAGATGGGAGCGGTCGCCGAACCGTACCCTGAGCCCCCGCTCGAAAGTAACGCCGTAATCGATTGTGGGGGAGAGATGATCAAGTGCCTCCATGCGGACAATCTGCTCCGGAACACAATTCGATAGGGACATACAGTCGACCGTTACCAGTGAATGGGTGTCGATGGAAGCGCCTTCGATGCCCGTACTGGCCAGATACCGGCTCTTTTGGGTCAGGTCCTTTTCGGCGAAAAACACCCGGCGGGCTTTGACCATCCCCGAGTAATGGTTGTCGATATCCCGGACATGCACCCAGGTACGTATGCCGTTACCAAGAAGTGTCATGCCGTGGTTTTCAATCGAATCGTTCAGGTCCCTGAATATTCTGTCGGTCTGGAGCTGGGAATCGAATTCCCCGCCGCCGGCATAAAGCGCGTTCCAGAGCATGGCATAGTTGTGGCCTTTGAGGACAATTCCGTTACGCCACGAATTGTTCTCGCTTTTCAGATGTTTTTTTGGAAATGAGGAGCCGTCTCTGTTTTTAATATGATACGAGAAGAGGACTATCGGGCCGCCGATCAGCGATGCCTGTTGAATGACCGAAACCGCCCCCCGTTGCAACCGGCGGTACAGCGGTGAGGCAGCCAACTGTTCTTTCTGATTCTCGATGTCGCTCGTGTAAAGGCGGCTGAATACCTGGGTCTCCTTTGAGAGGCCGAGTTCCGAAAGCGCATTGGTATAGGAACCGTCGATTTCCCGGAGGGCTTCGGGAAAGTCCATGTGACCGGAGCATTCGATGATAAATGTGTATTCATCGGCCCCCGAGCTTGTCGAAAAATACGAGCATTTTACCTGCGATGTCAAGGAATGTAATTCGGGCATTATCTGTCTTTCTAATTGCGTGGTTATTTGAGGTAGAATTTGAAACGGAGCATCCAGTACCAGTCAAGGGGACTCTGGCAGAGTTCTTCATCCCCCAGTCCCAGAAGCCACCCGGCTTTTCCAGTCGTCACATACTTTCTCCAGGTATGGTCCGATGCCGCCTGAGCGATAATCTCGCCGACCTCACCCACCGATTTTACGGCAAAGAGGGACCATTTCCAGTCATCCCGCTGGGGAAAGGGATACTTGTTAACCTCACCGTAAGCTGCGGGTTTGGCTTCACCGGTAAATGGAATCGGAACACTTTGTTGCCAGATATGGTTCTCCGAATTGGAAAAGTCGTTGGGGAAATATTCAACTTCCAGAGCACAGACGTCAAGAATGTTAAAAGCGGGGATATTGAATCCGACCATGACGGGAATTCTTTTTCTGATATCATCATAAAAAACCGGATAATCTTTAATTCCCAGAACAGCGGCTTCCGTATAGAGCTTCAGGTCCTCTTCACCAAAAATCGGCATATCGAAGAGGGCCTTTGGATCGATAGTGATTCGTCCTGCAGCCTTGATTCCCGGCGTGGTTTTTTCTTCGTCCACCGAGATTAAATGACTGAATGATATTCCCGCCCCGATGTCAAACAGCTTGTTTGGTGTGTAATTAACTAAATAAGAAAGTGAAAAATCGTACACCGGATATCGCTGTATTTCGCTGTGAACAAAAAAGTCCTGATGCAGATTGTCGAATAATGACAGGCGGGTCTGGAGACCGAGAATTTTGGTTTTATCGGCGATATCGAATCCGGAGACCACGATGGGAGGATAGGCGCCGCTGCGAAAAAGATATTCGCCCAGGTTTCGAACATCGGGATTGTATTTAAAAGAAAAATACCCGAGCTTGGTTGACAGTTTCACTTTTTCGGCGTCCAGGTGCCGGGTAAAGAGGGAGGTTTCGATCGGGTAGGGGATAAAGGAGCGCATGAAATTACGGGTTTCCTGCTCGGATTTATTTTCTTTCAGCACCGTATTAAAAGCAATCCGTGCGCCTGCATGAACCGTGATGTCGCTTTTGTCGCCGGCCGGCGCTTGTACGCGCAGGCCCATATCGGTATAAATAATCCAGGTTTCTGCAAAATCGAAATGCCAGTAATTGGATGAGTAGGCGTATTTTTTTCGCCCAATATCAGTCGTATCGTCGGCATAAACATCGCCATCGATAAAAGTGCTTTTCACTACTTCCCCCATAGTCATCCATCCCCAGGGAGTAATCGTAATCTTTTTTTCTCGTTCTTTGGCGCTTGCCTGAGAAACCATACAGACAACGACTCCGATAATAACAAAATAAAAAAACATACCATTTTTCACAAAAAAAATCTCCTATAATCTGAACATGTGTTACAGCGAATTTACAAATTCTACCAGATCATCGATATCTTCATCGGAAACCGCCTGGTGGATTCCATGATTTGTGGGATCGGTATACACCTTTTTCATGGTCGCCGACCGTCCGTCATGAAGATAGGGAACAGTGCGCCATACTTCGTGGAGGGTGGGGGTATCCCAACTTCCATCCAGGGTGCCGTGATCGTCGGGCCCAACCAGGCCCGAATGTTTACGTTGATCGGTATAGTAGTTGTTTGAGGGATGGCATGTCCCGCATGCAAGCCGGTCGAAGACCGCTTTTCCGTTTTCGGCCAGCACACTCAAAGACCCCTTGTCAAGAAATGGGCTGGGGACTGCACGTTCCATCCGAAGATATTCATCGATTGCACCGGCTTCAGGCTCAACCGATGCCGGGTCGATAAAGAGGATCAACTCAACCCCTTTCCGGGTAGCGACCTCGGCAAACTGACGCACCCCCGTGACCATACTTGGCGGTGTAATATGAGAATAGAGCAGGCTCTTGTCATTCTTGAAATTGCCCACCCCGTCGTTTTCGAGGTCCCATTTAAGGGCGTCGGAGCGGGCCTCGGGATGGCAGGAAAAGCAGCTCTGCCACGAACCCTGGCATATCCGGGGGGAGGCATCGCAGAAGTTGAACTCACCCCAGCGGATGGTATCATCCTGCATGTCCGGTGTCTGACCGAGGGTGATGGTCCTGCTTAAGCCGGGAGTTGTACCGCTGATATCGTAGACTTCTATTTTGTCGGAAAAATAACCGCCGATATACGCCTTCGATTTGGCCACTGCAACCGTGCGGGGGCCTTTCACCGTTACTTTTCGACGGCTGGTAAAGGACTGAGAAAAGGTAAGGTCGATTGAGAGGTCCTGGTCCGCTGTTACGGCGGCAAGTTTCTGATGAAGCGTATTTCGGTCGATCAGATGGATTTCATGGCTCCCGGTGGTAGTGATAACCAGCTTGTCGCCGTCACAGGCGATCCCCCAGGGATTGGCGGCGCCGCCGCCGAAAGGGTCGTCGAGAAGAACGACATTGACATTCTCTTGCCGTTCAAGATCGATCACACTGAACCCATTGGCATTGATCCAGCCGCCTTCAATCGGAAACAGGGGGGTCATGGTGTGGTTCGATCGGACATGGCTCACGTAAGCATACCGTCTGTCGGGGCTGATCGTTATTCCGGCCAGGCTCTGTGCACCGTTGGTCAGCAAGACATCGGCTTCAACACTCCCGGTTGCGGTGTTGATTATCGATACCGCCGACTGGCGGATATCCACATCAGACCGGCCCGTGGGGAGATAATTCGTCACCACCAGTTTCGAGCCGTCCGGGGTAAGCGCGGCGTCGTAAGGCTCCCGTACAACCGGGATCGTTCCCGTTACCGTCCCGGAACCAATATCGATAACCGAAACAAGATTTTCGAATCGATTGCAGACATACAGCACCGAACCGTCGGGCGAAACAACCGGGGCCCGGCATGAGTGACCCGCCGGAATGTTTCGTGTGACATTCCCTGAGGCGATATCAATGACACTGACTATGCCCAGAGGCCGTTTGTCGGAGTAACAGGCCGCATACAACGTCGCCCCGTCGGGAGACACGGCAACTCCATGCGGTGCTTTGGGAACATACACCCTCTTGTCGACTTCACCCGAAGATGCATTCACGAAATCGATACAACGGGCGTTAATTCCGCAACATAGAGCGTCTGTTCATCGGGAGAAACAGCGATATCCACGGGGGAAAGATAGGGGGATTTGTTGACCCCCGGAAGTTCATTGTACATAAAAAGAAGTTCGGTAATGAAACCCGGTGATACCGGCGTTTCATCGCCAAAAACAACGCAATAGCTTGCCAGCACTACGAGTAATGTCGTGCAGTGTGCTTTCATTTTATGCTCCTCTTAGTTCACCACCCGGATTTTGCGGACTGCCTTTACATTGTCAATCATTAACACGACAAGATAGATCCCGCTCTCGCGAGACGTCGTGGGGTACACGAAGCGGTGATAACCCCCGGCAAGCCTTCTGTCCAGGAGCTTCGAAACCATTTGTCCTTGAAGGTTATAAAGAAAAATCCGGGGGTGTTTTTTCCGGGAGAGGTTAAAGGATACCGTCACCCTGCCTGCACTCCGGGATATTCTGAGCCCCAGGATCGTTTCTCTGGATACCAGGGGCAACGCATCGACCTCGGTGGCATTCACAATGCCGTAATGGGTGAGGGTGCCGTTGGCATCATAGACGTCGATTTTCGAAAGCTCGGCGCCGTCATAGTGGTATTGAATCCGATGAGTTTGCGTGCTTGTGTTGTCAAAAAACTCATAGACTCCGGTTTTGATACCTGGAGCATAGGAGCCTTCATATTCCTTTTTCCCTTCTTTTGCACTGAAATGGTCATAGAAGGCGAAGCTGCCGCCGTCCCCGCCGTATGCCCAGGTCGACCAGGCCGTGCGAAGGTCGACCGTGTTTCGGTATTCTTCGCCGGACCGCTTCCCCGAGTTGTCGAGCGTGGCTGTCGAACGGGTGAGAATATATCCCCGGCTGTCGCGTTCTTTACCGGTGTAATCGTAGACTGTGCGGCCGTTAAGAGTGCCGCCGTTATAGTGAAAGAGGACATAAAAAAGAGGGTTGCCCGAAGAATCGAACATGTCCAGCCTTTCAGCCGGAGACCCGTTAAGGGACGGTTGAAAGATCAGTAAAAGGAGGGATATCATATAATTAAAGCGTTTCAGTAGCATACATTTTTCTCCCGCACCTGTTCTCCCGATCCGATCATAAATCGTTCTATACGCCAAGATTATACGGTTTCAGGCAGCACATTATCTATCTATTCCGGGTTCTATAAGATAATATACTACTAATCGTGCAATTTCACCCTTTAAAATTATTGTATTTATTGCATAAGTATGATAAATTCTATAAAACACAGCAGAATAAAGCATTGTTCCGAATGGTGCAGGCGATCGAGAAAGAATCACAAATGGGCATTGGAGAGAATTGCGCGCGAGCTATTTCTGAGAATCGGGGGGATCGATGGTTGATCCTGCAGGGGTGATCTTCCTGCATCCCGGTCCGTTCAGGGTGCTTTTGCCCCTGGAGCGGGGAATAACCTTGATCCGTGTGCCGATTCTCTCCTGCAGTGCGGCAACATGGGAAATGATCCCGATACATTTGCCTTCCTGGTGAAGTCCTGCCAGGGTTTCGAGCGCGGTTTCCAGTGATTCTTGGTCGAGGCTCCCGAATCCTTCATCAAGAAACAGCGAATCGACCCGTACCTTTCGACTGGCCATTTGGGAGAGTCCCAAAGCAAGGGTGCAACTCACAATAAAGCTTTCACCGCCCGACAGGTTTCTGGTCGACCTGATTTCACCGGCCTGATAATTATCGACGACATTCAGTTCCAGCGGGTGCTCTTCATCCCGGACCAGCAGATAGCGGTCGGTCATCAATGCCAGTTGTCGATTGGCGTGGGAGACCATCAGTTCGAAGGTCAGGCCCTGGGCAAAGTTCCGGTATCTCTTGCCGTCGGCCGATCCGATCAGGGTATGCAGTTTTTCCCACCGCCGGCACTCTTCTTTTCCTGTGCAGCAGCAGTTTCCTGTTTTTCGCTTTCCCTCAGTCTGTGCAAGGCCGTTTTTTCTTCACCCTGCAGCTTCACGATAACCGATTCCTGGGTTTCGGCTTTTTGGATGCGTTCGCTCAGGGCTGCAATCTTTTGTTCCGTTTCATCAGGAGCCGGCACATTGCCCCGGGCATAGGGATGTTCCTCGGCGCCGCAGAGCGGGCACGGAATACCGTCTTCGAGTCGGGAACGATACTCCCGGAGTTCGGCAATTTTTGTCAGGAAGGCCATTTCACGAAGAAGGGTCTCCTTTTCGGTGCGGTATTCACGAATCAGGCGGTTTTCCAGGAGTGAATCCAACTCCTTTTTAGCCTCTTTAAGCGACTCTTCCACCGTGTTGACTTGCTGCCCTCGCTCCTTACGCAGCTTTGTATACGCATTCAGGGCATCGGTGATTTTCTCCACGCTCTTGCCGGCTTTCTGTTGCGCAGTCGTCTTCGATGCAATTTCGTGTTGCATTGTGCCAAGACCGCCAAGCTGTTCTTCGATGCCGGCCAGACCGCCGATAAGCCATTCGTCCCGGGCGTGTTGTTCAAGGTATTCCCCGGTCTCGGAAAGCTCCTTTTGTAGTGTTTCTCGTCTGTTCAGTGTTCGGGATTTGAGCAGTTCATTTTCTTCGATCTGTGCTCTCTCCCGGGCGCAGTCGGTCTGGTCACGTTCCACATCATTTTTTTGAGAAGCCAGCGCCTGGTCCAGCGAGCGGACCTGCTGAAGCAAGGGTGCTGCTATTTTCTGTTTTTCTTTGGCTGAGCGGGTGCGTTCTTCGGCGCTTTTTACCTTTTCACCATTCTGTTCGAGTGATGCTTTAAGCGCGAGTTGGTCCTTTTGCTGCTGGTTCCTGAGCGCGTTCAGGGTAGCATAGTCACCGTCCAGTTCGGCGGCCCCGAGTGCCCGGTCCAACCGTTGAGAGTGGGGGGTGAATGATTTGAAGTCGTCTTCAAGTTTTCGGCGTTCTCCGTCCAAAAGGTCGATTTCCTCTTTGAGCTTCTCGATACGGCTTAACCAGGTCAGGGCATTTTCAAGTTGTGCCGACTCGGCGGCCAGGCGCTCCTCCTGTTTTTGTTTGTCGCGTAGCTCTCGACGGACCTCTTCTTCTCTTTCGGGTTCCAGGATCACAATGCCCGAGGTCTCTGCCTCCAGGAGTTGGAGCTTTTCCCGTTCATTTCGGTGTCGCTCATGGACCCGCCGGGAGATCTCCGTGTAGATCCCGGTACCGGTAATCTGTTCGAGGATCCGGGATTTTTCTTCACTGTCGGCCTTGAGAAAGGTGTCGAACCCTCCTTGGGCGAGGAGAATTGACCTGGTGAACCGCTCGAAATCCATGCCGGTTTTTGTTTCAATGACCCCGGCTACCAGACTCTTTTTGGTCTCGATTGGCGTTCCGGTTTCTGCGTCACTGATCTCATGCCGTGCGTCGGCAAGCCGCCCATCGGCTTTTTTTCTGGCCCGGTGCTGGGCCCAGTGGCAGCGAAACCGGCCTGCCTGGGATTCGAACAGCACCTCGGCAAAGCATTCGCCGGTATGACGGGACATGATTTCATTGCTGCTTTTGGTTATCTTCCCCAGTCGTGGGGCAGCGCCGTAGAGTGCCAGACAGAGGGCGTCGAGTATGGTCGATTTCCCCGAGCCGGTGGGACCGGTCAGCGCAAAAATGCCGTCGGAGATATATTCCGGGGCGGTGAAATCGATGATCCACTCTCCGTAGAGTGAGTTGAGGTTTTTAAATCTAAGCTCAAGAATCTTCATGACCGGCCATTCTATTCCGCATTGGCGTCCTCTTCATGGAGCGATATGAGTATTTCATTATAGGATGTTGTCAGCGCTTTCCGTTCCTCGGCGGGCACCTGGAAGGTATCCAGACAGCGGGCAAAGACATCACACGGATCCAGGTCGTCGATGTTTCATCCTCCCGGACGGTCCTCAATACACGGTCCATGATTCGTTTGTTTCTGATCCGACGGATTTCCAGCATCGAACCGGCAACGGTTTCCTCGAGAAGTTCCCGGAGATTTCCGATGAGATCCGCGCCGGAATATTCGATCTCGAGCCATGCGTTGCTCTGTGCCGTTTTCAATTGTTCTATCCTTCCACAGATATCCTCAAGGGAACCGGTGATCCGTTCGAGGGGTTGAAAACAGGGGAGAGGTATTTCCCAAATTGCCGGGGTGGCGCCGGTGAAGTGGACCACAATGATCATTTTTTGCCGCCCCGATTCACCGTAGCCCATGGGGATGGGAGACCCGCTGTAACGGATATGCTCGGTCTTTCCCACCCGTTGCGGAACATGGAGATGACCCAGAGCGAGGTAGTCGATGGATGACGGGAACACGTCCTTTCCCACGTGGGCCAGTGACCCGACATACAGGTCCCGCACGCCGTCTACCTCAGCCGTTTTCCCGCCGGCGGTAAAGAGGTGGCCCATGGCAATGGTCGGCACGTCCGGATACCCCTTCTGCGCCTCCTCCCGCTGCTTCTCCTCAGCGATAGCGCACACATCACGATAGTGGTTTTTCAGTCCTTCGATCATCCCGGCGGTTTTGTCGTCACTGGTCTCGCCGGGTTCGACCGTCCGGATATCTCTGTCCCGTAAATAGGGGATTGCACAGACAATCGCCTCCGGACGCCCCTGTTCATCGAAAAGCCGGACCACTTCCTCTGCCAAGTTATCGGTTGCAGCGCCGACCACATGGACATTGAGGGTCCGCAAGAGTTCGCGAGGCGCATTCAGGAAGGTCGGCGAGTCGTGGTTGCCGGCAATGATAACCACGTGACGGCAGCAGGAATTGGCAATTCGGCAGAGAAAACGATAATAGAGCCTTTGCGCGCGGTTGCCGGGTGTACTGGTATCGAACACATCACCGGCGATCAGCAGCGCGTCGATACTTTCATCCTCGATAGTCTTTCCGAGCCACTCAAGAAAGGCGGAAAATTCATCATATCGTTTCCTGCCGTAGAGTGAACGGCCCAGATGTCAGTCTGAAGTGTGGAGGATTTTCATGGGGCCTTCCAGAAATGATTTCCTATAAAATAGATAAGTCGTACACCTTTGTTCGGTATACAGCGCCGGATTAAGGCGCGAGGTTGCGAGGTTACGAGATTACAGAAGTGGGAGCAATTGTCTCTCGATTTACTAAAACGTTACAATCTGAACGGCGGATATTTGTCGGTTAAAAGCAGGAAAGCATAGGCATTCACCCGCAAACCCCATCTAAATACTCCCACCACAAATTCATGCATCCGGGGAGGGTATTTACCGGTGAAAAGGATCGAAAACCATGCGATGATCGTTATGGTTATCACTGCGATAAAAAGAAATGCCAACACAAGGTAGTGGGGTATCGCTAAAAACCATTTGATAAGTGGAAGCCCTCTGCTCAATTCTTTTTCGACATCGGGGTAGCGAAGGTCGAGTTTGACAAATTGTTGATCGTCGATTGACGGATACTCATCACGAAGCAAAAACAGGTAAGAAACAACCCGCATCATGAACCCCGATAAATACAAATTCCATTCAAACCATACTTTTGGATACCTGTTTCTGAAAAGAATGGTCAGCATCACCGGAAGAAACAGTATGCCGCCGCCGATCATCATTCCCTCATCCGAACTGAATCCAATTACCAGCGAAAAAAGGATAAGAATCGGGAGGGCATAGAATATCCTGAAAAATGCCGACAGCCTGTCGGATTGCGACGGGCACTCGATAAAAAGATCCGCAGAGGGATAATCGGTTTCTTTTTGTATGGTTTCCATTGTACGACCTCGAAAATGGGAGAAAGGAGTTTTTATGGAATATATATTAAATCCCAGTGTGTATTCATAATGGACTGTTCAATTTATCGTGAAGTAAAAGCACCTTGACAGCCGTACTGAGGTTCGGGGGGGCAGCCTATTGCTGTAAGTCGGCTTATACATAGAGTACGGTTGGTATCGATATAGGCAATTAATAATCCCGCAAGGTAATTATCGGGATCTTGAAGGATTGAAATACCGCTACGTGGCTCCAAGTCGCAGAGCGCCCGGGGTATAATGCAATCAAAAGAATGGTTAAGATATTTGCCGACATGATAATGAACATAGGTGCTTATCGGGCATGAATCGTTATAGGAAACTGTTTTTGCGGAAACAGAAGCAGTAGTGAGTAAAGCAATAATCAAAAATATTTTGTATACCACCGGTAATGAAAACATTAATGGTGCTCCTTGTTTGATGTCGCTTTATTGCTTTGGTAAAAATATAATTAATTTACTTTGTAATAGAAATGACAACTACCCAAACGATGGGTTCTGAATATAGAACACAGGTTATGCCAATGTGCTGATTAACGATGGTTTTCTGTTATTTTTATCTTTCTGATCGACGAATATCGTCTATATCGACCTTACCCGCGCTCCATTCTGTACAAAAGTGAAAATATGTGGAGAGTGGAATCAATATAAAACGGCCGCCCGAAAGCGGCCATTTTGCTTCAACCTGATTATGGCAATATAATTACGGGAGGCGTTATTTTTTCTTTCTTATTGGAATCAGGCCAAGAAGCGAGATAAGGCCGAAGCCTAAAAGTGAGAGTGTTCCGGGTTCGGGCACTGAAACTGTATTCAGAGAGACATTATCGATAAAACCGCCATAGGTGTTTTCGGTGCCGTCGGCAATAAAAGAAAGTGAATGAGTCCCCGCGGCAACATCGTTGAGACTGTATTCATAGTATACCCATTCATTCTGTGGCGGACGGGAACCGGCGAGAATATCAATGGTTTGGTCGTCAAATTCAACGATAATGCCGTTATCATATTGATCATCGGTGCGGGGAATATAATAGAAACCCAGTGCAAGGTCGGATGTCTCATCCAAATAGATATCCTGAGTCATACCGCTGTTGCTGTTGGGGCTGGGGTGAGAATCCAACTCAACATACAGATTACCCTCATGGGCATCGACAATCGTGTTGTACTGGATCTCGATACCGCTTCCGGAAGTCGTATGCCAGCCGGGAATTGTCTTGTAGACATCCCACGTATCGTTCTGATAAACACCGGGGTCGTTATTATCCTGAAGGTCGCTCATATATATATGGTTGACAAACCCCTGTTCGGCGCCGAACTCTTCAAACCCGCCGTTGACAATTAAATCGGCGTGGACTGCAATAAAACCTGAAATCAGTATGCCTGCGAGTACTTTTTTCATAAAAACCTCCTTTTAGGTTGTTTTAAATATAATGCCTTACGAACGGAAAACAAAATTACATTTCTGTTACATTTTAAACTCTTTATAAATCAATGGTTTATGGGGAGAGTCGGGAGTGGTTTTGTTTGGGCAATGGAAAGGCGCGGTGGAAAGGGACTTCCGTTTCTATGCCCGGGGTTTTGGAGGGAGTGGTGGCTTCTTTGGAATGGTTCGCTCGTGTGTTTCCTTTTTTGTCAATTGTTGTAATCGCGTATCGGCAGAATGGCCGTATTCTTGAGGTGGTGGTAGCACGTATTGTATATTCGTAACACAATGTTTTCTGCATCTTAGCCGGACAGCATAAAAATACTATGAAAAGCGAAACCAGGCTAACATTTATTATCAATGCCTCACTCAGCACTGCATTGTGCGGCGGTGTAACGGTATTCAGAAAGCGATACGGCGCCAAGCTCGAGGTTTCGATTTTCTGCACTCACGATATCGAAGAGAATACGGTGAGAAGCGAGGCTGTTGCCGAATCGCTTCGCAGCGCCGACATGGTGTTTCTCGATATCCGCGGTGACGGCAGGGCGGTGGGGATTTGCGAGCGGGTGCTGGGTGATTCAACCACGCCGGTGGCACTGCTTATCGGCGGTTCACCCCGTCTGATGTCGCTTCTTCGGTTGGGCGGGTTCAGCATGAAAAAAATCATGCAACGCAGCGCTCGGCGAAGCAAAAAACCAAGCCGCGGCGGATTCAGTATTTCCCGCGCACAGCGTATAATGAGAATTATCGAGCGGGTCGGTACATTTCTGCCCTTCGGACCCCTCAAGCATGCCCGTAACTGGGCGCTGTTCATGCAATACTGGGGGCACAGCGGTGATGAGAACATCTGCAACATGCTGGCGCTGGCCCTGCGGGAATACTGCGGCGTTTCACTCGGAGAATCGCCCCGTCCCAGAGCATATCCGGACTTTGGCGTCTATGATCCCCAAAGCGCCAAAACCTGGTCCTCACTCGAATCGTATCAACACGACACCGGTTTTAATGCAAAAATGCCCACGATCGGCATTCTCTTCTACGGGGGGATGCATTTCGAGCAGAGTGTGGTCCCGGCAAAAGAGTATATCCATCGATTGCGCGACCGGGGGTGCAATGTCATACCGGTTTTTTCAACCGCACCACACAAT
>WJLZ01000205.1 GCA_014728215.1 Chitinivibrionales bacterium | reverse complement strand
GTATTCCTCTCCCTGGGGGGAGTGTTCTGGGGGTTCACCTTTACCGGTATGGAATTTGTCATGATCATGTCGGGTATCGGTTGTGTTGCCCTTGCCGGGGTGGCGGTTAATAATTGCATTGTTCTTATCGACTACACGAATCTTCTCATCGATAAAGGCATGAACTGGTTCGAGGCCATAATCGAAGCCGGAAAGACCCGTTTGCGCCCGGTACTCCTCACCGCCATCACAACAGTTTTAGGGCTCCTCCCCATGGCCCTGGGCGCGAGTCTTGATGTGCACCCCGGTTCCTTCGGGATTCAGATAGGCTCCGAATCTTCCGAGTTATGGCGCCCCTTTGCCTGGACCATGATTTTCGGCTTGACCTTTGCAACGGTAATGACCCTTCTGGTCGTTCCCACCATGCTCACGATCTATTACCGGAGGAAATACAAGAGCTGAAAAAAATGGAGTAATGGAGCGATGCAGTGAGGTTGTTGTAACATGGATGCTCTCTGTGTCAACTCAGCGCATCGCTTCGCCATTTCAACGCTTCCTGCACTATCTCCGCACAAATGATATAATTACAGAAAAGCATCCATTTCCGACATTCAGCCGATGTGTTCCACACCATGTATTACTTGCGGCATAAATATTTTTATTTGCAGGCATCTGCTTGTCTGTGTTGTTTTCTGCTCTCATGCACCTCTGCTCGATTACACTCCCGGCCATCGGAAAGCAAATTCGATTCGGCACTTTGGGCCTCGATTTTGCAGCAGAACGGTCATGTTCCGGAAAAAGCTATCGCGCTGTGTACTGATGAGCTGAAAAGGGATGAATCAAACATCACGGCATTGCTTGCCCGCACCTCGGCCTGGGCTGCGCTCAATGTCGGGTCGGAAATGAGCAATGATTTTGCTGCTGCCCGGGATGTCGACAGTGCAGAAGCTTCTGCATTTTTTGAGCATGCCCTATCCCGCTATTATGCCCGGTCTGATATATCCCCCTCGGAATCGGTCGATACACTGAAAGTTTTTGCAGCGGCATTTGGTGATATCGGGAAATATGCGGCTTTAAAAGAGGCCGGCAGCACATCGAAACCGGAACCCCGCGAGATTTCGGTGAGCCGAGCACCGGTTCGGGGTGCTTCCCGGCGAAAGTCTGAGCGCAGTGTGGCTGTTCAGAAGACACAGCGATATGCAGAAGGGAAAGGACAGGTCGATTCCACGACAAAAATATCCCGAACGAACAGCCGCCGATCTCATCTCCGTGTTCGTAAAACCAGCGACCGGGATACCGTTGCATCCCTTCCGGTTCGGAATGATCAAATATCCGGAGAGTCGCAGGAGCATGAGGCATCGCTTCACCAGGACCGGTTTCCGCAGTCCGATGGATTGACGGTGAGCGCAACGCCGGTTCCCACCCAAAAAAAGGAGTCTCTTTCAGCAGTATCTGCCGGATTCAGGAATGGACCTGCCGGTCTGCTCGAACAATGGGACGTACCGGTGCGTGATAAACAAAAGAATGGATCCCGTCAAAGCATTGCGACTCTGGTGGAGCATATACCCTACAACGAAAGGATAGCGTTACAGGATATAATTGACCGTTGCGCGAAAAGCTATCCGGAAATTCCTTCTCAGATATCCCGCAACATGTGCCTGGGCAACCATTTGTACAAAAAGCAGGCCTGGTCCAAAGCCATGACCGCCTATCTGAATGTTCTGAAGGAAGCACCCGGTCATATGAAAGCCCTGTGCATGCTTTCCCGGTGTATCGGTAATTGCGGCTACTACGATTTGGCGCTTACCTATATCGACAAGTCGATCGACAGAAATCCTGAGTATGGCGAAGCCTGGTTTGTGCGGGCCTGGATTTACCATTGCATGGGCAACAGGGATAGGGAGGTGGCGAATCTCAGGGAAGCACTCCGGCTGGGCTACGACCGTCGAGGCTACACTACCGCCCGTTTGCGACTGCTGGGCGCCGATCGATAGGTCGTTGCTGAAAACAGCCCGGCGGCCGGCACAAAGCGAACGGCTCGAATATTTTCGGACCGGCGGATATTCATCCGGCTCAGCGTTATGAGCGGTCTATTCCTGTTCCCAAAGCATCCGGATAAAGGCAACGCCCCGGCTGGTTCCGGCGGGGACAAGGACGGTTGATTTTTCGGTTGCCGCTGTTCTTGTGTAGCGCCAGAGTTTTTGTCCCCGAGCATTGAATATTTCAAAGCCCGTTGCATTTTTCGGAAGTGATACTTTAAACCTGGTTTCGGGCCCCGGAAGTATACCGGCCATTGCACGAATCGGAGTGGACAACGAACGGGCCGGATTCATTATCTCATTTTGCGCACGTGTGGGAGCGGGGACATAGGTGATTGACGGGGCCGCCGGCGGCGTGGGTACGTCACACCCCTTATCGCCAACAAAAAGGGGCATAAACCGCCCTTCAAACTGATCCATTGTCATTTTTTCAGTCACGTTTTCACGGGTGTCCTCGGCGATATACTTATAGGTCGTACGTTCGCTGCTGTAGTTACTATGCGACAACATAAAGGAATGGCAGGATTCATCATTGATAAAGGCTGCCTGCTCCCATATATCATCGGCAAAGAAACTGGTTGGATAAAGAAGGGAACCCAGTACCTCGGAGCTTCCGCTGCCGGAGGTCCGTATCACCGGACCGTCACCTTCGGTTTTGATTCCCAGTATCCACAGATAGCCGGCGTCGTTGGATATTTTAAGGGTTCCCGCCCCTTCATTGGCAACGGATTCCGAATTGAGCTGCCGCGCCCATAACCATTGACCATCGGTAATATGCACATGAGCGATAACATCCTCTAAAAAAATCGGTCCTGCTCCTGCGGTATTGGTAATAACAGGAATTCCCGCGTGTTTGATTACCAAAGGGCGGCTCGAAGAATGAACAAATTCATGGACCGAGATATCAATCGGTCCGATTATGTACAAGGGATCGTCGGTATCGCCTTCGGTATAAATACGAACCGGCCGATTTTCGCTCCCGCCCCCACAGAGCGCTTCAAAGCCGATGATGGCCTTAACATTGGGGGGAATATAGAGGTCCCAGTAGATGGGGTATCCAACCGACCGCCTGGTTGGCAGGTAGACGGTTGACTTGCCAGAATAGAGCGCGGCCTGAATGTCGGGCATGGTATTGCCGTAGGCATTCACCAGCTCGTAATCGTTAACATTTGTCCAGTTTCGAAGGTCGTTGTCGTGAAAATCCGGCGGGGCATCCTGAACGGGCAGCTTAAGCGACGACGCCGGATCGTTAAAAAGCGTTCTGTGTTGATGAGAAAGGTATTCTTCGACTACAGGTCCCGCAACATTTTCTCCGTTGCAGGTGATTGTGTTGCCGTATCCACTTGATGACACATCTCTGGCATAGAGTACTCCTCCGTTAATTTCCACTCCGCTTCTGGATGAAGCGCCGTTGTCCAGCTCCGATTCGAGCAAAATAATCATACCGCCGTCCTGGGATATCGCAGGCACGCTGTTGCTGCTGGTAAGTTTGCGAACAGGAAGAGTATTGCCTTCATTGAAAATCCCGGCGACATTCTGGTTTCGGAGTGTAATATATTCGAATGTGGGGCCGTATTCTGCGTGTTTGACATGGATTCCATAATCGAAACCATCGATGACGACATTTTTAATAAGTAACGGGCCGGGCCAGGCACGGGTCATGTCGATACCGGTGTGCCCCTGCCCGTTGTCGGACTTAATATGAACATTTTCGATCGCGCCCATGTTGTTTGCCACATAGTTGATCGCCACTGCGCCGGGATTGTTCGAACCAGTGTTAATGGTGATATCGAATACCGAATATCGGAATGCTTCATTACCACTGCTGGTCTGAAAGATGGGTTTCTTTGACGCCCCGTCGGTATACCCGTCACAGCCGTCCTCCAGTTTAATAATCGAATGTTCGGGTCCCTGACCCTGGATTGTCAAACAGCATGAATTGGTGTTTCCGACATAAAACATGAAAATTCGGTCGGATACGAGATAGGTTCCTTCGGGAAAATAGAGCACTTTCGGACGGGTGAAATCGACAGGGTCATCCATGATCGCATCGGTGATCGCTCTGGTGTCGTCGGTGGCGCCGTTCCCGGTTGCGCCGTAATCTTTAACATTATACATGCCTGCATCGGAGGGAAATTGAAACGGCTCCGCGGCATGAGTTTTCCGGAGACCGAGAGAAAGTATTACGCAAAGAAAAAGCGACATTTTTAAAATAACCTTATTCATTGTTAACCTCATATCCTTAAACGCCTATTGGATCACTGTTATTTTTTTGCAAATCGACCGGGTGCCGGATTTTAACACGGCGATATGGCCCGGCCCCACGGGGATGTTGCCCAGGTCAAGTGTCTGTTGAGAGTACCCGGGGATAGTTATTAGTGAATAAGTTGAAAAAACCTGCCTGCCCTTACAGTTAAATATGAAAAGTCCGGTCGTCGTTTCCTGCGGAAGCTTACAGGAAAGCGTAATCGAACCGGAAGATCTGCTGTAGCTGAGCGAGTGAATTTCCGGTTTGGTGATTGCTTCTGGATTGTTAAATACAAAATTCTCGATATCGGTTTTCGGCACCGGTGATGGATATTCGGGCGGCTGATAATCGGGCCGTGGTCCGGGTTCTACCGGTGAAGTGTACAGGAGGCCGTGGTTGTTCATGGGGGATGAATCGTATACCGAATCGCCGGTGAGATTTTCGAATTGCCAGAACCCAACCAGACCGTCCGCCGAAGCCGAAAGCTGATTGTTCATTGCCCGGCCGATATCCGATTCGGAAAGGACCCGGTTGAACACCATTATCTCATCGAGTTGCCCGTCCCAGAATTCATCGCCCCCGGTAAATTCAACACCGAAAAAAAGTGGCGAGGTTGATGACGCAATCTCACCGTCGGGCGGAAACTCCGATTCCAGAGCGCCGTCAAAGTAAACTTTAATTCCTTCACTGGCGTCGTAGGTTACGGCGATATGGGTCCAGGTGGATGGGCGGACCATCGTGGAAGTTTCGGTTTGCCGGGTTGACGGGCAACTGATCCGGAGTTTTCCGGCCGAAGTCCCTTTTCTCACACCGCTTTGAATAATACCGTAGCTGCTGCCCCCGGTTGTTAGAGCATTGGGATCATCATTACCACCTTTAAAAAGAATGGGCGCATATTCGAGATAGGTGCTGATATTGACCCAGGCGATCATGGTGATCTCCGAAGTAATATCGAGTGAGGCCGAATGGGGGATACGAACATAATCATCAACGCCATCAAGGGTAAGAACGTTTCCCTGCCGGGCTTGAATTGCCCGGGGCATGAGGACGGCAATTATAAGCGCCAATAAAAGACATTTACTCGTTTTCATGATATAATCCTGGATGGGGGTACGAGGATGAACAATTCCTCCAATGATACTCGCCTGTTACACTATAATATATAAAATTTTTTCGGGTGTGGTAAAAAAAAGGAATTGATATGAGCATAAATAATGCACATTTATATATTTGAAAGGATTTTCAGGCATGAATATGCAAATCGGGACCATATGCGATGCAGCTTTTGATTATGGTGGAAAGCTGTGCATGGTGGGCGCATTTGATGAACTTGTGACAGATGAATTACCTGCTATTAAGGCCACATGCTCTTATGTCTTTCAGATACGATGGGTCAGGGGAGAATGTGGTGTTCATGAAATAATGGTTGCTTTTATCAATGAACGGGGAGAGAAAACGCTCGATTCCATGAGTACGACACTCTCGATCGAAATACCGCCCGAAAAAGGAGTCCTTCTTACCAACCATATCATCAACTTTCAGCAACTGAAATTCAAAGCAGTCGGTAACTACTATGCGAATCTCTCCGCCGACAGCCGCAAGCTCGGTCATGTACAACTCTGTGTCGGTTGTGGAGAAAAAGGTGGGGGCTAAAGGTCCATGGTTTTCAACCGCTCAACCAAGACAGAGCCTCGGGACAGGTTAATGTGTAAACTTCAGTCGGGCTATGAAAAAAGTGGGACTGTTAATTTTGGAAAGCCCTGAGCACGACTTTCAACGTTTCTTTTTTTTCCGATACTGCGAATGCGGCAAGGGCGTCCTCGAGCGGGTATTCGGCAGAGATAAGCTTTTCCAAAGGAGGGTTGTACTTTTTGAGGTATGCGACAGCATCCTTGAACCGTCCGCAGCGGGAACCGATGATGGTTAATTCATTGACAACTATGGGAGCGGGATTAAAATCCATACTACCGGCATAGGTGCTTTTCAGAATGATTGCGCCCCGGGGTTTGACACTCTCTACTGCACGGTTGAAAGCGGAAT
>WJLZ01000204.1 GCA_014728215.1 Chitinivibrionales bacterium | reverse complement strand
TCTCTGTTATGCGTGGGCTGTGATGGGTAATCATTATCACCATCTTCTACGACCATTTGATCTTAATTTGACAATTATCATGCGACAACCTGATAGTACTTGTGCCCCGGTATTATAATCGTACCTATAATCGAAAGGGTACGTGTTTCAGGATTGATATAAGGCTCTTGATGCATTAGCAAATGAGGTATGTGAAAACTATGGAATTACGCTGAGCGCATTGCTCTCAAGAGGACGGCTGGATAATCGGTCTTAGAAAAGTGAAAATAAAAATTATGCTGCTTTTTTATGTTTAAATGCCGGTGAAAATTTTTCCATTTTGCGTAAAGCTTCACGGTCAAATAATTGCTCACCACAGTCGGGACATTCTTCAAATTCTAAATCAGGTATTATATAGTTTTTCCCGTTATATTCATCAGAATAATCCCGTTTTATTTTTTTAATTTTATTGCTGCCGCATGTTGGACACGAAGAAATTTTGTTGATCATTTCACCTTGCCTGCTTTAACTTGATTTCTTTGAAGAAATTATAAAATAGAATACGTCCTGACCTTGCTCCTTGACCAGCTTCCCCTTTGTATAAATCGGCAGACCATGCATATTCGGACTTTGAATTATATATAAATATTCCTTAATACTTTTCTTGAATACGCTTGTAGATCGAATCCTTTTATAAATTGCAACAGCATTGCTTATAGATTCAAGTACATCAAGCTCTGTAATATGGTCAATTTTCATCTCATCCCAGGCTTTTCTGGAAAAACGAAAATTACCCAGGAGGATTGCTCTTTTTATTCTAACTAAAATTTCTGTCATTATATTACTATTCCATTATTACAATTTTAAAATATGTTATCCTGAAACTCAAGTCAAAACTCTGGCATTCAAATATCGTTCTAATACCAGGTGACCGACTTGCTTTATTGCTTTAACACCTCTATATCATTACAGACAGACCAGTAAATCCAACATCACAGGAGAAACTTATGCCTCGCATGCAACGATTTGAATCACCAGGATCAATCTATCACGTCATGGCACGTGGTATTAATGGATTAGACATTTTTCGAGAAACTGATGATTAGTAAGATTTTAGGATTCGGTCAGGCAATCGAATTACCGGTCAAGCCAAGCTGCTGATTGAAAATGTACCATCCGATAATTCATGCCTTGAAATACACTTGGTTACGCACCCTTACACTAACTGGCTAAAAAAAGTTTTGTCTGGTACAATAACAGGTCCTGTTTCCTTAAAACAGTCTTTATTGACATAAGGTATGTTTTTAGTAATTTGGAATGCGTTTGGGCATTGAAGTATTTCTTTAAAGTAATGCAATGACGGGGAAATTGATTGTCTGGATATTTTAGCTTCGGCAACAAACCAGGGGATGTCATCGCGAATGACAGCAAAATCTACTTCACGTTTCTGTTTATCCCGCAGGTAATGAAGTTCGAAGGAACCAAACCCTGTATCGGTGAGATAATGAACATATTTTAAAAGATGAGAAGCTGCAAAATTTTCAAACCGTGCACCGGGATCTTTGACCAAAGACCAATCCCACAAGTAAATTTTCGGCTCACGAAGAAGTGATCGGGCTATTTTTTTTGAATACGGTCTGATACGAAAGCAGTAGTACATTTCTTCAAGTGTATCAATCCATCGTCTAACAGTATCGACACTTACCTGTAAGTCATGTGCCAGATGCGAATAGTTGATCTGACTACCGGCGCGATCGGTAAGCATATCCGCCAGAGTGCGCACCCGTGCGGCATCGGATATGTGGGTCAAATCACGCAAATCTTCTTTAAACAGCAATTCCAGACGAAGCCTGCGCCAGCGGTTATAAAATCGTTTGTTTGATTTAATATAGGGATCAGGAAAACCGCCAAATTCAAATAAATTATTATATGTTGTATCAGGGATTGTAACCGGGTTGACGATCACTGTGTCTGGTAATTCAGGAAATACTACTTCCCGCACCGATAATGGATGCATACGTAAAGGGAAATATCTTCCCATCAGGCTGTCTCCTCCATACCGGTAAGCACTTAATCGGGCGCTGCCGGTAACACATATAGATAATTTCTTTCCATATAAGTCGTAAAAACCTTTAAGAAAATTTTTCCATTTCGGGAACTTGTGGATTTCATCAAACACGATACATGCTTTTTTTTCCGAAAGCACATTTAAACCAAGGGTTTCATACAGATGTTTTGGTCCCTTAAGAATACTGGTCCTGTCTTCAGGTACATCCCAATTAAGGTATTTTGAGCCTGGGAGAGCGTCACGTGATGATGTCGTCTTACCGACCTGACGCGGACCGGAAAGCAGAATCATTTGCTGTTCATCGCAAAAATGTTTTTTAAGGTAGTTTTCGTATATTCTATTCATTTATTAAATATAAACACACACACAGGCTTGTGCAACCAAATTTAGACCAATCGTAATATGGTCATGACCGTATTACGATATGCACGAATTAGGTCACAGCTCCGAACAACATAACAGGGCAGGTGCACATCACCACATAATCCGTTGTCAAATTTTATTTAATAAACATATTGATGCTTATGCTTTAACTCTAAAATGTCGTTCAGATTCCACATTTAAACAATCCTAAAATATACGGCAACGGACTTGCTTTATTGCTTTAACATGATTGTATCCACTTAGAAACTTACCATTATAAATACCAGAGGAGATCCTCAATGCCCCGCATGCAACGATTTGAATCACCAGGATCAATCTATCACGTCATGGCGCGTGGAATAACACGAAACGGGGTTGCATTAGTTGCAATAACACTCCTCATACAATAAGCTCAATAAATGCTTAAAATCGATTATCAGTAATTTTCCAAATAATTTAAATCTGCTTCATGGATTCAGGAAATTATATTGATATGGTATACATGTATTTTTAAGCCTATGCCATATTAAGAAAAATGCTATGAAAACCAAATATATAGATTCTTTACTGCTGAATAATTTAGCACAAAAATTTAATACACTAAATAATTTACGTCCTTTACCTAAAGTTGCGGTTGCTCAAATAAGAGAACAGTTTAAAATCGAAATGGCGTATAATTCTAATGCGATTGAAGGTAATAGTTTAACTTTAAAAGAAACAGCACTTGTTGTAAATGAGGGCTTTACCATAAAAGGGAAGCCTTTCAAAGATCATCTTGAAGCAAAGAATCACAAAGAAGCACTTGAGTTTTTGTATGATCTTGTTTCTGGTACAAAAAGGCATTCTGTTTCTGAAGGGCTAATCAGGACTGTTCACCAGCTGGTTATGCATGACACTGACAAAGAATGGGCTGGAAAGTATCGCAATAGTAATGTTTATATAGCGGGAACAGAGCATGTATCGCCGGATGCTCTTGACGTATTGAAAGAAATGCGATTACTTGTCAGATGGTTTGCAAAAGAGACTGGTAGTACACATCCAATAGAGCTGGCTGCATTGTTTCACCATTCCTTAGTAAAAATTCATCCGTTCTTTGATGGAAATGGGAGAACTGCCCGGTTAATGATGAATGTAATACTCATGCAGGCAGGTTATCCACTAGTGATAATTCTGAAAAATGACAGAAAAAAATACTATCGAGTATTAGAACAAGCTGATAAAGGTAATTTTAAAGAACTTGTAGTTTTTATTTCGCTTGCCGTAATGCGTTCTCTTGAGATTTATATAAAAGTTCTGACACCAATAACAAAAACAAGAGAAACGTTTATGCTCCTAAGCGATGCTGCGAAAGAAACAAAATTTTCTCCGAAATATTTAAATTTATTATTGCGGCAAGGAAAACTGGAGGGGCATAAAGAAGGCCGAAACTGGCTAACCACCAAAGAAGCGATTGCTCGATATTTGGAAAAAAGGGAAAGAAAAAGAAAATAATATTAGGGGACGGACTTGCTTTATTGCTTTAACAAAAATGAATGCAAAAGTATTAAAGAAGTTTCAGTATAGTTTTTTTGTGCCTGGCTTTCCCAGGTAGGGCGATTTACAGTATACGTACCACCCCTTGAAGGGTTATAAGAATGAACAGAAAATATTGGGGTGAATACGTAGTCTCATTTTCAGCCGGGGTATAAGGGGGCGAAAGCCACCTTCCGGAACTGTCCTGTTTTAATAAATAAGACTATGCATACCCCCTTTACAACACTATGAGGTGTTTGAGGGACGGAGCTGACCATTGATTAAACTATCTCCCCCTTTTCTCCAGCATTACCATAAACGAACTTGTGAACCAGGCTGCTGAGCAATTTGATATTGAAAACTCTTCAATAATAAAACCGGGACGATGCTCAGGAAAACAAAATGTCAATGCTCGATCACATGTATGCTATCGGGCCTATCGAGACCTTGGTATGACTATGGTTGCAATAGGGGAGTTTTTTAGGATCACTAATGGAGCTGTTTCGCGTTTAGTGCGCAAAGGGGAGGTGCTTGCTCACAATGAGAACGAGCGCTTGTCCAGAATCCAGTAACCTGAGACCTGAGACCAGCCCCCATTCTCTCTATCCTTTCTCCAGTAGCCAGTCTTCTAAAGGAATGAGGCGAATATTCTCATCTCGGCTTCGAGTCTGCTGCGTAATCACAGTGAAAACGGCTTTTGGGGGAATAATCTTCTTAACCCAAAAGAACTCCTGAATGCTGACTGTTCGCTGATATTTTACCTCTATAAACTCATTGCCAATAAAATCGATTTCTTTTTTTCCAAGGAAATACCTTAGCGGTGTCATTGTATTGAAATGCCGAAGTTCTGATGCAACAAGTGCTTCAACAAGAGCACTTTTAATGACTGGATCAGCAAGAGCTTGTGAACTTAGCTGCCAGGTCTGATCCCACCCTTTGCCGAAATCATTAAATAAATGAAAGATGAATGGATCCGCAGGAAAGAACTTCCTATTCTTTCGGGGAGCGCTGACGGAAGAACCGGGCTCACTCCAATGTGATGCAAGGGTTATGTAATTGCTTTCTAAAACCGTGAGCAGCGCCTCAGCTGTGGAATTTGATCCGATACCGCAGTCGCGAGCCATTGATATAACGCTTGTAGGTGATCCCGTCCTCTTAGCCAAATAATGTAGTAAAGGAGAAATGTCCGATCGTGTGTGACCACTTCGGATAAATGCACCTTCTATCCAAGCGCTATAGAGGGCATATACGAATGATGGTATATAGCCGTGCTCAAGATATTCTCCAATAGCCCACGGCATACCACCCGTGAGCAGAAATTCATCTAATTTCAATTCACGAGCAACATCATAGTATCGCACAGGAAGAAGCTCATAATCTACAGGATGCCTTTTTCCTCGCCTTCCGGGAAGTAGATCCGCTCCCTTGGCCAGATCCATGGCGTTGGATCCCGTACAAACAAAAAGTGCATTTCTCGCAAGACCATCGTCAGCAAGAATTTTGAGTGCTTTCCACCATTGCCTAACCGAGGTAACCTCATCGACAAGCACTATGGTACCGTTCAAACGTGGCTTGAGAAAAGATTCAAGTTCGAAGAGAAGATCCTGCCAGGAATCACTTCTCTCAGCATCAAAAATGGCGAGCTTGTCTGGTTGGGCGCCTTGAGCAAGGGATTTTGCTGCAAATTGCCGAAGAAAAGTGGACTTGCCCGTCTGTCGTGGCCCTCGTACAATCAGAATTCCCGGGGGATCCAGATCGATAGTATTAGCTAATCGAGCCGTGTGAGGAAGCTGAACTCGTGCACTGCGCAGTTGATCAAGCTTAGGATCATCCTGCTCCCATCGATTATTTACAAGCCAAGGTTGTAATATCATAGGTTAAATATAACTTATATAAAAGTTAATTGCAACTTTTATAGTAAAGTTTATGGGTGATTCCATTTCAGAAACAGAACTGACCATTGGTTACAACTCTTGAAGCAACCAGTCTTCAAGCGGTATCAATCCTGCCCTGGAATGACTCAAATACTCAAATAGGGGACGGACTTGCCTTATTGCTTTAACAAAAATGAATGTAAAAGTATTAAGGAAGTTTCAGTATAGTTTTTTTGTGCCTGGTTTTCCAGGTAGGGCGATTTACAGTATACGTACCACCCCTTGAGGGGTTGAAAGAATGAACAGAAAATATTGGGGTGAATACGTAATCGCATTTTGTCATTAACATTCTTAAAGGTGTAGAATACGGTTGCAAAGCAACCAAACTATTATGTCTTTTGCCTTTTCAGCCGGGGTATAAGGGGGCGAAAGCCACCTTCCGGAACTGTCCTGTTTTAGTTAAAACCAATAGATCGAGAGATCGAAAGAGTTGAATGCGATTATTCTTCTGACGCTCCATATACGGCATGTGCTATATTTTTTATTATTGTGCATAAATCATAGAAACAATTCATAAGGAAATAAACGCCTCAAAATCCTGCTATTTCAAGGAATCTATCTAAATAATAGGAGATGGAACAATCAAATCCTGATGTATCGGGGCGGTTACAGCCAGGGACAACCACGGTTCGGATTTACCCGATATATTCGAACTATATGTTGACTCCGGTGGTCCTATTAATTATAATTAATTTATGTATGAAAGACAACTGCATCTTAGCAAAAACTACAGCTTTTTCCTGTTTGGAATGAGGGGTACCGGCAAATCTACTCTGCTCAAGCATTCATTCAAAGATTCAAATGTTTTTTGGATTGACCTTCTTCTCGCTGAAGAGGACTTGAAATACCGTAAAAATCCTGATATTTTAAAACATGAGATTACTGCCCTTAAAAATGACAATAATCTTCCACAGTTTGTTATCATTGATGAAATTCAAAAAATTCCTGCTTTGCTCGATGTTGTGCACTATTTAATTGAAAACGAAAAATTGAAATTCGCACTCACCGGTTCATCTGCAAGAAAAATCAAGCGGGGTGGGGGTAATCTGCTGGCGGGAAGGGCATTTGTACAAAACCTGTTCCCATTGACTCATATCGAATTAGGAAAAGACTTTTCTCTTGAGAAAGCACTGGCATGGGGGACTTTGCCGGCTTTGTACAATGAACAAATAGATTCTCAGACAGATAAAACCAGATTTTTAAAAGCGTATGTTTATACTTATCTGAGAGAAGAGATACTCATAGAGCAGCTTGTCAGACAAATCGACCCATTTTACACCTTTTTAGAGATAGCTGCTCAAGCAAATGGAGAGATTTTAAATTATTCGAAAATAGGAAGAAGTACAGGCGTCAGTGATAAATCTGTAGAAAAATACTACACGATTCTGGAAGATACTCTGTTTGGATTTCATCTTCTTCCCTGGCATTCATCGGTTAGAAAGCAACAAATTTCCAGCTCAAAATTCTACTTTCATGATACCGGCATTGTCCGTGCACTTCAGGGGCAATTTTCTGAAATAAGCCGAAAATCGACCTATGAATATGGTCGCCTGTTTGAAAGCTTTATTATTTCTGAAATATTCAGGTTGAACCACTACACAGAGAAAGACTATAAGCTTTACTATTTAAAAACCAAAGACGGTGTAGAATTGGATCTGATTGTAAAAAAATCTCCTCAAGATCATCTTTGTATCGAAATAAAATCCGGGGAAGTAAATAACCTGAACGATTTCAATAGTCAAGTCACCCTTTCAAATGCAATACCGGGTTCAAAATTTATGGTTCTATCACAGAACAAGAAAGCTCTTTCTTCCGGTAGTATCACAGTGTATCCATGGAAAGCTGGACTGAAAAAAATCTTCTCTTGAATTGTTACATAATGGAAGGGCGCCTTCCTCCGCGTGTACTTGGACTGGTTGTTGAATGGGCTGCCAACCACCGGGAAGAGCTTCTTTCCGATCGGGAGAAGGCTCGAAATGAACAGCCCTTGACCCCTATTAAACCACTTGATTGGGAGACCGGTATGATCTACGCCATAAAACAGGGCACCTTTGAACCCTGAAAGTATTTAAGGATGGCTTTCGACAAACATAATAAGTGACAAACATAATTATTGTGTGTATATTACCTTATATGAAATTACCGTTTTTGAATCGAAATGCAGAGTTGAGCAGAATCAACCGTGCCCGAGCTGGCCAGGAGGCGGCTTTGATGATTGTCTATGGCAGAAGGCGATGTGGTAAGTCACGACTTATCAATCAGTTACCGGAGCGGGAGATCCTGTATCATCTGGCTGATTTAAGCGAGCCCACCTTGCAGCGCACCAATCTGGCACATGATATCCAACGCTATCTTCCCGGATTTGCGGATGTTATT
>WJLZ01000203.1 GCA_014728215.1 Chitinivibrionales bacterium | reverse complement strand
CTGCTCAGGCGGATTTTGCCGAAGCGGTCGAAGCCGACTACTTTGACTTTCATGGGGTCGCCGACCTTGCAGATGTCGGTGACTTTTTCCACCCGGTGATTTTCCATTTCAGAAATATGAACCAGGCCTTCTTTGCCGGGGAGATATTCGACGAAGGCGCCGAAATCGACGGTTGTTTTTACCACGGCATCGAAAGTATCACCGATTTCCGGATCGGAAGCGACAGCTTTGATCCGTGTGAGGGCGGCTTCTTTCTGTTTCTGGTTGGCGGTATAGACATTGACCGTCCCGTCATCCTCCACAGCGATTGTTGCGCCGGTGACTTCCTGGATCTCTCTGATTACTTTACCACCCGGGCCGATCAGATCGCGGATTTTATCTTTGTCTATCGAAATCGTGGCGATCCGGGGGGCAAAGGCCGAAAGTTCGGTCCGGGCCTTGGAAATGGCGTCTTCCATGATGTCGATAATTTTCAGCCGGGCAACACGGGCTTTTTCCATAGCCTCTTTCATCAGGTCGGCGGTAATGCCGTGGATCTTGATGTCCATCTGGATAGCGGTAATTCCTTCGCGGGTACCGGCAACTTTGAAATCCATATCTCCGAGATGGTCTTCGGTGCCGAGAATGTCGGTGAGGATCGCCACCTGGTCGCCTTCTTTTACCAGTCCCATTGCCACGCCGGCAACATGTGCCTTTGAGGGGGCCCCGGTGGCCATCAGGGCCAGGGAACCGCCGCAGACCGTGGCCATCGACGATGAGCCGTTGGATTCGAGGACCTCCGAGACGATGCGAATTGTATAAGGGAAACTCTTTTCACTGGGCAGGATCGGATTGAGCGACCGTTCGGCGAGATGGCCGTGGCCGACTTCCCGTCTGCTGACCGGGCCCATGCGCTTGGTTTCTCCAACTGAGAAGGGCGGAAAGTTGTAGTGAAGCATATAGGTTTTGCTGTATTCTTCCTGGACATTGTCGATCCGCTGCTCGTCGAGTTTGGTTCCCAGGGTGGTGACCACCAGTGCCTGTGTCTCACCGCGTGTAAAGAGGGCGGAGCCGTGGGCCCGGGGGAGAACATCAAGATCGCAGGTAATGTCTCGGATGGTATCGCAATCCCGTCCCCCGATCCGTTCACCCTTCTCGAGGATCGTTTTCCGGATATCCTGTTTTTCGATTTCATGAAATGCTTCGGCAATTTCGCTTTCCCGTTCTGGAAACCGTTCGGCCAGGGCGGCAGTTACTTCGTCAAGAAGCACTTTGAGGCCGCTGTATCGCTCCTGTTTATTGCCGTTATAGCTGATTTCGTGAATTCTGTCTTTTACAAGCTTTTCTACTTCATCGAAAATCTCTTTGTCCGGTTCCGGTGAAACGAATTCGATTTTTGCCTTACCGGCTTCGGCAACAAGCTGTTTTTGAAGCACCACCAATTTCTTGATTTCTTCGTGGGCCAGAAGAATTGCTTCAATGATCGTCTCTTCGGCAATTTCGTAGGCGCCGCCTTCAACCATGACGATAGAATCCTCGGAACCGGCGATGATCAGGTCCAGGGGACTGGCTTCTGTTTCGGCCAGGGTAGGAAAGACTTTCAGTTTGTCGTCGACCATACCGACTCTGACCCCGGCAATGGGCCCTAAAAAGGGGATGTCCGAAAGTGAGAGCGCGCATGATGCTGCCGTAATTGCAAGAACATCGGCATCGTACTGTTCATCGGCCGAAATGACCGTGTTGACAATCTGGAGTTCGTTTTTGTACCCCTCGGGGAAAAGTGGACGGATTGGACGGTCGACCAGCCGGGCGCTGAGGACCTCTTTTTCACTCGGCTTGCCTTCCCGTTTGAAAAATCCGCCGGGGATTTTTCCGGCAGCATAGGATTTTTCGATATATTCGACCGAGAGTGGAAAAAAACTGATATCCTCACGCGGGTTACCCGCACATGCCGTCGACAACACCATGGTGTCGCCAAGACGGAAAACAGTTGAGCCGCCAGCCTGTTTTGCCAATCGACCGGTTTCCAGCGAGACCTTAAGGCCGTTAATTTCTGTTTCAAATTTTTTGTATGTCATAATATTTACCAATCTGTGTAAAATAAGGGTATGGTCCATGGTTGGTTACGACCTGCACGGTGCAGGGACTCATGAACCGGTATAGTATTGTTATTTTCTGATACCGAGTTTTTTAATCAGGCTCCGATAGGCACTAATGTCTTTTTTGATCATGTAGTCCAGCAGTGATCGCCGCTGACCAACTAATTTCAGAAGGCCGTAGCGGGTATGATGGTCCTTTTTTTCAATTTTAAGATGCTCGGTAAGTTCTTTGATTCGTTCGGTGAGGATCGCAATCTGAACAGCGGTATTTCCGGTATCGGTTTCATTCTCACCATACTCTTTGACGAGCTCTTTCTTTCTCTCTTTGGTGATTGTCATCTCATTTCTCCCTTAAGAAAAATTCTTTAATTGTTGATACATCCTTTGAAATTTGTTCGGTCAGCCGGCCACCAGTTGCGAAGGCGTGGTCGGGGCGGATAAAATCATAGAGCCATAACCGTGCGGTTTCACCAACTGGTGGTTCTCCGGTGATGGCATCGAATGAATGAAATTCAAAATGTTCTTTTCTCGTTGCAAATGTCGGACAGGTACCGTAATAGACAGCGCCGGTCCAGGTCGCATTTTTATAGTGCACTTTTCCTGCATAGACCCCTGTATGCGGTGTTACCTTGGGAGGTGTTACGCCGGCAAAATTCAAGGTTGGATACCCCTGTTTTCTTCCCTGTTGTATTCCACCAATGCGTTTGGTGAGTATCAGATAGGGATGCCCCAGCAGATACACGGCCTCAGAAAGCCTCCCTCCGATTATCTTTCTGCGTATCTCGGTGGAAGAAATCATACTCCCCTCCAACACGGCAGTGGGAACAATAAACGTACTAAAATGCATTCTGCCTCTTGATTGATGCAATGAATTGCTGTCTTTCTTGTCCTTCCCGAACATATGCCCTTCACCCATAACCAGTTCTTTGAGGCCTAATTTTCTGCTCAATATTTTATCGATAAATTCCGAATAGGTCATATGCTGCAACGATGAATCAAAGGAGAGACTGACAAGATAATCGATTTCCCTGGATTCGACAAGAACACATTTTTCTTCGAGGGTAGTAAGTATCGGCTGTTCACCATCGGGATTGAGCACCGCCCGGGTGTGGGGTTCGAAGGTCACCAGGATACTTGCGGCATTATTTTTCCGTGCCCGCATAACGACTTCGTCGATAATTATCCCGTGCCCGCGATGGATACCGTCAAAATTGCCTACCGCGGCGACACTTGCGGAACAGGAAAAATTCTCTAATGATCTGATAAGTTCCATAGTACTATTCTATTTAATGACAATATCCGGATGAAATTTATTTGCATCGCACGGGGTGAGAAGAGCAACAAAACCGCTTTCTTCATCCATCGCAAGGACCGGTTTGCCGTTCTGAGTTTTAACCGGCAATGAAAGGTCCTGACCATTGGAAAGCGCTTTGACCTGGTCCCGGTCAACAAATATCCTTGGGAGATCATCGAGCATTTCGCTTATCGATATAATATAATCGGTATTTTCGGCGGTAATCCGGTCTGGTGTGACCGCTTTTTTTACCGAATACCGCCCCATACCGGTTCTTTTTATTGATGATGCATAGCCGCAGGTTCCAAGTTTTTCTGCAATGTCCCGGGCCAGGGAACGCACATAGGTTCCCGATGAACAGGAGACGGTTAATTGTGCAATGCCCTGTGATTGATCGAAGGTGTCGAGAGTAAGAGAAAAAATCGATACTGTTCGCCGGGGCAGGTCGAATTCTTTTCCTTCCCGTGCCAAGGCAAAGGCTCGTTTTCCTTTAATTTTTATTGCCGAATAGCGTGGGGGGGTCTGTTCGATACGGCCGGTAAAATCAGGGATCACTGCCCGGAGTTCATTTTCTTCGGGGATTTTTTCATTCTCTTTGATAATGCTCCCTTCAGGATCCAGCGTATCTGTCTGGGCACCGAAAGTTATGTCGAATTCGTATATTTTGGGTTCGAGCGATAAACAGGGGATAAGCCTTGTTGCTTTGCCCAGGGCCAGTATCAGGAGCCCGCTTGCATTCGGATCGAGCGTACCGCAGTGACCGGCTTTTGATATTTTCAGTTGCCGTTTTACCTGAGCTACCACGGCAAAAGAGGTGGGACCGCCGGGCTTATCAACACAAATAAAACCGTTCAATGTGAATCGAGCTCCTTACGAATAATATCGAGCATATACGCTATAGCTTCTTCGTAGGGCATATAAATGGTACAGCCGGCAGCGCTTCCATGGCCGCCGCCACCGGGAATTTTCTGTGCAATCTTGCCGACATCGACATCGCCGCGGGATCTGAGACTGAAATGGGTCTCGGTATCCTTGTATTTGATAAACATGCCGACTTCTACACCCTGCGCAAGAACCGTCCTGTCGGCAATGCCTTCAGAATCGCTGTAGGATGCGCCGAGTTCATCGATCAGGCTGAGGGGCAGTTTCAAAGCACAGATACGGTCATCGAGGAAGAATTCAAGACTCGACCAGATCCTGGACCAAAGCATCATACCACTGCGGGTATGCGAATCATAGGCACGCTGATACATTTCCGAGCAGTTAAGCCCCTTTTCAGCAAGATGAGAGCAGATTCTCAGAACTGCACTGGTCGTATTGGAAAAACGAAATCCACCGGTATCAGTCATGATTGCGATATACAGGTATTCGGCGACTTCCCTGGGATAATCAACAGCGAGCGATTCGAAAAAGAGATAGATAAGTTGGGCGGTTGCAGCTACATCCTTATCCACAATATTGATATCGGCGAAATGTGTGTTGTCTCTATGATGATCGATATTTACCATGAAACGGGAAATTGAATCATGTCCGCTCCAGCCCAGACGATCGGGATTCGAGCAATCGAGGATAACCAGAACATCAAAGGAATCTTTAGGTTTTGTGTATGAAATTGCTGATGAATTATGAAGGAAACTGAACCGTGAAGGAAGCGTATCGTGATTATAAATCGAGACTCTTTTGCTCAGGCTTTTCAGATACCAGTACATTGCGAGCTGGGATCCGATACTGTCGCCGTCCATGGATAGATGGGATGAAATTAAAAAAGAATCGTTCCGGTCGATGACTGCTTTTAATTCAGTCCAGGTCATTTTCCATATCCCGTAAGAGTTCATCCACCCGGTATCCCCGGTCGAGTGAGGTGTCGATCTTGAAATAGAGTTTCGGCAACCGCCGGGTGGATACCCGTCCGGCGACAAATTTCTGGATAAAGGGCGCCGCTTTATTGAGGGCCCGAACGGCCTCTTCTTTGTCAACTTCCTCCGATTGAATGTGAACGTATACCGTTGCATTACGGCTGTCGGGCGAGATGGTTACATCGGTAATGGTCAGCAGGGGCGGAACGCGGGGGTCTCTGACCTGAGTAGAAATGGCCCTGCCTACTTCACGGTGAAGGAGCTCTTTGAGTCTGTGTATGTGATACTGCGGTGAAGTCATTATGTCAAACCCGATGCTGCCGTTATGCGTACGTCTAACGAAAAAACTCTCTATCGCTTAACATCCGGAGCAGAAAGTCGCTGGATGCAGTAGTCCGGCAATTGACTGCCGCGCTGTACGACGACGGCCCTTTTACAAAATGCGGGCTAATGCACAAGACATTCGCAACCGTGTTTGTCTGATCTCGTATTAAGCCTGGAGCTTACGAGCGATCTCAACCTCTTCATAGGTTTCGATTCTGTCACCGACTTTAAAGTCGGAAAATCTATGGATCGTGACACCGCATTCGTAGCCACTCTGGACCTGCTTGACGTCGTCTTTATGACGGCGCAGCGATGATATTTCGGTATCAGCAATTTCTATATCGTCGCGAATTATGCGAGCTTTTGAACCACGGGTAACGGCGCCCGAGGTTACCATGCAGCCGGCCACAATTCCGATTTTCGAAATCTTGAAAACTTCACGGACCTCGGTATTGGAAAGAATATTTTCCTTAATTTCCGGTGCAAGCATGCCTTCCATAGCCAACTTGATCGCATCAACGGCTTCATAAATAATCCGGAACGTTCTGATATCGACGCCTTCTTTTTTCGCCAGCTCACGGATTTTGGTGTTCGGGCTGATATGAAAACCGATAATAATGGCATTTGATGCTGCTGCCAGCATAATATCGGCTTCATTCACGGCGCCGACGCCTTTCCGGATAACATTCACCCGGATTTCATCGTTAGTGAGTTTGATGCATGATTCGGCGAGTGCTTCAACAGAGCCGTCCACGTCACCTTTAACAATAAGATTGAGTGACTGAACGTTTCCGGCTTTAATTTGCTCGTAAAGATGGTCGAGAGAGACCGTACTGATCCGCCGGAGTTCCCGTTCTTTCTGGGCAAGGCGTCGTCGGCCGCTGATTTCTCTGGCCTGTTTTTCATCTTCGACGACCTTGAAGGTGTCACCTGCCTGCGGTGTGCCGGTGAGTCCGAGGACTATAACCGGTTGTGACGGTCCTGCGGTATCGACCGAGGCTCCCCGTTCGTTAAACAGGTCGCGCACACGGCCATGATGAATTCCGGTGACAAAGGGATCGCCTTTTCTTATGGTTCCTTTTCGTACAAGAATCGTGGCAATAGCGCCCTTTCCGCGGTCAAGTTCCGACTCGATAACAACCCCGGACGCTTTTCCATCGGCCGAGGATTTAAGCTCGAGCATTTCGGTTTCGAGCGCAAGGGTTTCCAGAAGCTTGTCGACGCCAAGACCGGTTTTCGCCGAAATTTCGATACAGGATATTGTTCCTCCGTATTCTTCAACAACGACATTGTACTGGGCCAGCTCACCTTTAACCTTGTCGATATTTGCGGTAGGAAGATCGACTTTATTGACTGCTACGACAATCGGAACATTAGCTGCCCGGGCATGGTCGATCGCTTCTTTTGTCTGCGGCATGACCCCTGAGTCGGCGGCCACGATAAGAACGATAACATCGGTAATCTGTGAACCACGGGCACGCATGGCGGTAAAGGCTTCGTGACCCGGTGTATCGAGGAAGGTCACATTACCGTGATTGGTTTTGATTTCGTAGGCTGCAATATGTTGCGTAATACCGCCCGCCTCACCGGCGATGACATTGGTCCGGCGAATATAATCGAGTAATGACGTTTTTCCGTGGTCGACATGACCCATAACCGTCACAATCGGCGCGCGGGGAATAATCTCTCCCTGTAACTCTTCTTCGGATTCGGATTCTTCTTCGGGCGCATACTCTTCAAGGAGTTTTGCCGAATATCCGAATTCGTCGGCAAGAAGCTCGATAGTTTCAAAATCCAGCCGCTGATTGATGGTAACAAAGAGGCCCAATTCCAGACATTTTGCAATGACTTCGGAGATGGCTTTACCGATCATATTGGCCAGTTCGGCTGCGGTAACAAATTCACTGACCTCTAAAATTTTCTTTTCTTCTGTTTCATCGGTCTCTTTTTTGATATCTTTTTTATACTTTTTCTTCGCCGATCCGGCGCCGATTTTTGCCAGCGTCTTTTTTACATTCGATTTAAGTTCGCCTTGTCTGATTTCCGGCTGTTCATGTCGCCGTTTGCCATGCTTTTTCTTCTGCTTTTTATTATAGCCGCCGGGTTTTCCTCCACGAGAAGGACCGGCTTCTGAAGAAGGTGCCTTTTGGGGACCGGTTTTGGCCTGTTCCTTATCAACAGGATATACCTCCACCTTTCCGCTATCCCGCCGGGGATGGGGGCTGGCTTTTCTCTCTGTTCTTTTCCGTTGCCGGGGTTGAGCTTCCGGTTCCGGTGCGGGCGCTTCTTTGGTTTCGGCTTTGGCAAGCAGTTCTTCACGCTTTTTAGCAAGCATTTCCTTTTTACGGGTATATTCTTTCTTGATTTCAGCGCGTTCCTGCTCGAATTTCTGCTTGATTTCATCCCGCAAAGTTTCGTCAACAGTGCTCATATGACTTTTGACGGGAATACCCATACCACGAAGCATTTGTACCAATGCTTCGCTCGAAACTTTGAATTCCTGTGCCAGTTTGTAAACTTTTTCTTTAGCCATGCAAAAAACCTCTGCTTATGGTTAAGTAACCTCTAAGCACTCCTTTATGATTGCTGCTCTTCTTTTTCACTTTCACTGCCTTGTTCTTCAGCCGCGTCGTGTTCCTTCTCAGCTTCTTCGGTTGCGCTTATTTTGTCTGCTTTTTCAATATCCTGATTGTCGGCTGGAGTTGCTTCCGAAGATTCATCAGAAACGCCAACCAACTCTTCATTTTCTTCTTCCTCACCGGTCTCTTCACCGGTCTCAGCCTCTGTTTCAGCCTCTGTTTCCCCGGTTTCGGCTGGAGTTTCTTCACCGATATCAGCCGTTTCGTCACTCTCGGCTTCTTCTGAAGCTTCGACGCCGGTTTCTTCGACCTCTTCTTCAGGTTCTTCGATCTCTTCCCTGAGCGCCTCTTCCTTTTGCGCATCGGTCATTGCCCCAAATTCTTCATCACCGTAGACATCGATTTCTCTATTGAGTATGCGTGATGCCAGTCTGATATTCTGGCCCTCTTTTCCGATCGCCTGAGCAAGATCGTCTTCTTCGATAATAACGACAATTTTGTTATCACCAATTTCAAAAACACGCTTGACTTCAGCGGGAGAGAAGACCCGGCGCACCAGGAGTGACAGCTCGCTGGTCCAGTTAATGATATCGATACGCTCGTTGGAGAGTTCACGAACAATGGCCTGAACCCTGTTTCCACGCATGCCGACGCACGCACCAACAGGATCGACCCGTTCATCTGAGGTAGCGACCACTATTTTTGACCGGTGGCCTGGATCGCGGGCCACTTTAACTATTCGAACTGTTTTATCAAAAATTTCCGGCACTTCCAGTTCAAAAAGACGGGCAAGAAAATCGGGACAGGTCCGGGAAATGATGATCTGCGGGCCCTTGGTATTGTTTTTCACTTCGGTAATACAGGCCCGAATCGTATCTCCCTGACGAAAACGTTCCTTGCGAATCTGCTCTTTATAGGGAAGCAACGCTTCTGTGCGGCCCAGATTAACGAGGATATTTCCTTTATCGATCTGCTGGATCGTGCCGGTAATGAGTTCTCCAATACGGTCGGAATAATCCTGAAATATTTTTTCCCGCTCGGCTTCTCTTACCCGCTGGACAATGACCTGTTTTGCGGTCTGGATTGCGGTACGGCCGAACATCGCAATATCGAGATCTTCAATCAGCTCATCACCGACTTCCAGTTCCGGATCGAGCGTTTTAGCTTCTTGGACACCGATCTCTTTTTCAGGGTCCTCAACTTCCTCGACAACCGTGCGACGGGTATAGACCTCGATGGTTCCTTTTTCCCGGTCGACTTTAACCTCAACGTTTATCGGTGTGCCTAAATATCTTTTTGCAGCACCGGAAAGCGCTTCCTTTAAAGAATCTAAAACCAGGTCCTGGGGAATACTTTTTTCTTTAGTCAGGCTGCCTATTGCCGTGGCAATATCCAGTTCTTTAGCAAGTTTAACTTTTGTTTTTCGCTTCATAGAGCTAAATCCTCAATAGCGTTACTTGAATTCGAATTCAATTTTTGCATGTTCTATCTGTGAAAATGGAATTTCTACTTCACGTTCCTTTACCAGAAGCCGCACCCCGGAACCTGAAGATCCCAGGATTTTCCCGGTAAGAGTTTTGCTTTTTTCGAATTGTTCTTTCAGTTTGAGTTTGACCGGCCGTCCGGTATTCCGCTGATAATCCTTTTCGGTTTGCAACGGGCGGTCGGCGCCGGGTGATGAGACTTCAAGAATGTACGGCTGCCTGCCAAAAATATTTTCTACATCAAGCAACATAGACAGATCTCTGCTTACATTCTCACAATTTTCGATAGTCACCCCAGTGGGACTGTCGATATATACTCTAACGATTTTCCGGGGACCGGTAGGAATGACTTTCAATTCAAATAGTTCGAACCCAAGCTTTGTGAGCCTGTTCTCGACTGTTTGAATGATCTGGTCCCGAATATTCATTGTTTTTTCTCTATAAATCTTTCTCAATAAATCTTTAAATCTTTCTCTTTTGCTGCAAAATTGCCGGTTGATAACAAAAAACGGGCTTTCGCCCGCGCATGATGCATCCCAGAGAAGTGAATTAAAATACTTAATTATACATAGACTCTACAAGGGAAAAACAAATTAGGTCGCTTAATTACCTTAATCGGTAAAAAATACGATCGTCAATATGCACTTAAACATGTACCGGGATACCGTTTTACAGCGGGAATTATTATTCATTGTATTGGCTTCTTTTCGATGGTCTTGTGCAACCATTCCAGAGCTTCATCCCGGGTTGTAATTCTTTCTTCCAGCTGAAGATCATAAGCCTGTTTGAGGATTTTTCCGAACAGAGGGCCGGGAGTCAGACCGGCGTCGATTAAATCTTTTCCCCGCAAAAAGGGAGCGGGCTTTATCATTTCGGCAGTGAGTTCTTGTTTCTTTTCTTTCAGGAATTCGTAATTTTCCAGATCCCCATGACTTGCCAGGCAGTCTACTTTGTGAAGAACCATTTCATCATCGAAAGTTGGGCGGGCAAGAAATTTTTTGAGCGTCGACAGCCTCATTTTTTTGACATTCATGAAATTCATGTGGTTGTCGATACACTCATAGACATTTTCGATGAGTGCGCGGGATGCTTTGAGCCGTTTCAGCACTTTTCGTGACATAAGTGCGCCTATATGCTGATGTTGATTGAACCGTATCCGGTCCATTCGTTTCATGGTACCGGGTTTCCCGATATCGTGGAGAAGGACGCTCCAGGCTGCACACTGTGAGGGATCTTTTAAAAGGCCGAGCGCTTTTACCGTATGAGCAAAGACATCACCTTCCGGATGAAACTCCGGGGGTTGCTCGACACCCACAAGTGCTTGGATTTCCGGAAGAATCAAGGGAAGGAGCCCGGATTCGTGTAAAAGGATAATCGCCCTGTCCGGATGCGGGGAGCGAAGCATCTTGTCCAGTTCCTGAAATATCCTTTCGGGTGATATGGCACCGATTCCCTTCCGGGCACTGCATACCGCTTTCCAGGTGGTATCCTCGACAGCATAATCGAATCGTGCGGAAAAGCGGATGGCCCGAAGCAGCCTGAGGTAGTCTTCCCTGAACCGTTCTTCGGGATTCCCGATTGCTCTAATGATTCCCTTTTCAAGATCTTCTTTGCCGGAAACATAATCGAGTACTTCCCTTGTCTCGGGATCGTAAAAGAGTCCGTTGATAGTAAAATCCCGGCGTTGAGCATCCTCGCGTTCATCAACAAAGGCAACTTCATTTGGATGGCGCCCGTCTTTTATACCGATATCGGCACGGAAGGTTGCTACCTCAAAGGGGATATTGTTCCTGATTACAATCATAACACCGAAATGCTCACCCACGCGGGCGACTTTCGGAAAAACCCGGGCAATATCTTCCGGGCGGGCGCTTGTTGCGATATCGATATCGCTTTCTTTTCCATTTGCAATCCCAAGCAGCATATCACGCACATATCCCCCTGCATAAAGCGCTCTGTATCCATGGCGGTTGAGGCGGCGGACAATGTCGTGGGCTAATTGTTCTTTTTCATTTTTTTTAGGCATAGAATCGAAACGAATATATATTCATAAAGGTGTTGTCGATGTGCCGACTTCATTGAATATACGACGCACCGGGCGAAAATCAAGCGATAATCCCATTTAATAATTAAAATAAACTATTATTATTGACACTAACTCAGGTAATAAAGCATCTTTAATTCTAACAAAATTACACCTTTCCCCCTAAAAAGAGGGAAAAATTCACTATTTATCGGTGGAGGGCTATGATGATAAAAGCTATTCGGTTAGTCATCGGCTTAAGCGCTTTGATGTTGCTTGTTTCATGTACTACCGGTTCTTTAGAAAGCCGGGGAGACTCTGCATACAAAAAAGCCCAGAGCGCAACCGGCGATGAAAAACGGCGTCTGGAAAAAGAAGCATATACCTATTTCTGGAAAGCGGTTAAAAAAAAGGACAACTATGCTTCAGTACGAACCAGTCTCAGAAACCGGTTCATCGAAACAACGCTTATTCGAGGAAATCTGATTTTATCAGAAGCTACGTCGACCATGGATGCGCTGGGTCTCTTTGTGCAGGATATCGATTCTTTGATGTCGCCCGATGTTAAACCCGAGTTGAAACAGAAATATGCAGGATTTTTATCGCGACTTGCAGATTCCAGTGAAGCCAGAGGGAAGGTTTATCTGGCAACTGAATGGCTTGATAAAGCGCTTGCCGTTGCCAGTAATCCATCAAAGATCCAGGAGCAGCGGAAAAACCTGATCAACGACTTTGTCAATGGAAAGCTGGAACTGGCCCGGATGCAGTATGAAGACGCCCGGGGTAATAAAGAAGAAATCGAAGAGATGATTCGTGCGGAATTCAATGCAAAACTCGCTCTGTACCTGGATCCGGAGAATGAAAAGGCCCAGAGCCTGCTCTCGGATATTTTCCGTGAAACCAAAGACACCTATTCTGCTTATGATGCGGTTATTGAAGATAAACCGGACTCAGCTATTTATGATAAGGTCAATAAGTACGATATTCTCATGGCATGTCCGGTAATAAAACAGTCGGGTAGAGGGGTAACAATCAAGGCAAGTATCTATAATTATTCCTACAATCCCCTCCGGCTCTGGTCCAAAAATTTCTTTATCGAAAATGAAGACGGCAAACGCTATGTGGCACGGAATAATTCGAAAATTGATAAGGAAATCCTCGACCAGGAGCACGAATGCAAAGATATGCTCCTCTATTTTCCGTCACCGGCAGGAAAAGTTAAGAAGCTGGTCTACGAATATAAAACAGATTTTGGAAAGCATTATTCCGAAAAAGCTTTCTTCTGATAAGCTGTTTTCGGGTGGTTATAAAAATGCCCTGTCCTTTCATGCAAAGGACAGGGCTTTGTGCATTAACAGTAGACTTGCCGGGTTTTATTCAGTCGAAACGCTCTTCTCTGCGGCTCCGCGGCGAACCGGGCTGAATTCGAGCTTAGAAGAATTCCACACTGTCGACAACAAGCAACGATTTTTTAAAGGTCGATTCGGAGCTTTTTTGCTGAGCCGAATTCAGGGAAGCTCCGGATTTTGGGTGGTTTGAATCGGCGATGTTTGCTGCTTCTTCTCGGGCAGTATCGTTTTCGACCGGTTCTATTCTGCTTTTAATCATGGCGATTTTATCGGGGATAAATTCCAGTTCGGGGAAAATATTCCGAAGGTTTTCGTATTCTGCGATTGCTTTTTTGTATTGTTTTTTTTGCAAATAAATATCGGCGGCAATGCTGTATGATGCAATTGCCGGGCTGCCGGACGACTGGACCGTTCGGAGAATTTCAAGAGCATGGTCATCGTTACCGCCAACCAAGGCTCCGAGGGCCCGGGAGATACGGAGTGCGTTGTTGATTTCCTGCCGGGTGGTATCAACTGATGAACGGATTACCGTAAGAGACTCGGCAATTTCCTTTTCCCGATTATTAAACTCTACAGAAAAAAGGATAAGAACCGAGAGCGTAATTACCAGGGAGACAATTCCTATAATTAGTGCAGCGTAGGAAATACGGGGAGAGACGGTTGACGATTGCAGGAGCCGTTTTGCTACCTTGTTCGATTCGATTTTGTTGAGCTGAATGACCGCGTACCCACATTCCCGTGAATCGGGGAATTTTTCGATCAACTGTCGGTAGATAGCGCATGCCTCGGCGATCTTATATTCCTGGTAATGGAGTTTGTAGGCTTTTTCGTAAAGCTCAAGGGGTGTATCTGCGGTCTGGTTTTTATCCATGAAATACCTCCGGTATGGTATTGCACAAAGAGGAAATGACAAGGAGGAATATAATACCTGCAGGAATAAAAAGATGAAAAAAAATACAGTTTTTGTTTATCCGACACCGGTACCGGTTGAGAACAAAGCTAAAAATCCGTTTCCGGAAGTTCATCAACCGGCCGTTCGAATCCAAGAAAGCGCACTTCGGGTTCTAGTTTGACATTGTATTGCCTGAGTATTTCAGCGCGCATTTTTTTAATTAAAAAGAGAATATCATCGGCCCGGGCATTTCCGCAATTGAGAATGAAACCACCATGTTTTTCGGAGATTTTTGCATCATTATGCCGAAATCCTTTCAAGCCAAGCTCTTCGACCATCTGTCCGACATAATAGCCGGGGGGTCGTTTGAATACGCTTCCGCATGACGGCATCTCCAAGGGCTGTTTTTTTCGGCGCCTGCTGATTTGCGAACAACGTATCTCTTTCAGATGGGCCTGGTTGGCCCGGGAAAGCTTCAGAAGACAGCCGATTACAGGCCGGCCTTGGAGTTCGGGCGCGGAACGGTAGCCAAAGGAAATTTCATTCCGGTTTATAGTCACAGGGATATAATTGTGGTCCAGTATCGTTACCTTCTCGACAACATCACCGATTTCAGCACGATCGACACCGGCGTTCATGGTAAGTGCGCCACCAACCGTACCGGGAATTCCTGCTAAATACTCGACACCGCCAAGAGAGTTGTACTCGCAAAAAATCACAAGGTCCCGAAGTAAAACGCCGGCATCAATATCAACGAAAGGGCCGTCAGAAGAAAGTGAGTTAAAACCTCTGCGCAGGGTGACAACCACTCCCCGGTATCCCTTATCTGAAACAAGGACATTGGCGCCCTGGCCGAGAAAGAAAAATGGAATGCGGTTTTTTTTACAAAACTGAAGGATTTCGATCAGAGTGTCGAGTCTGTCGGGAAAGGCGAATATGTCGGCCGGTCCGCCGACCCGGTATGACGTATGCAGCGAGAGGGGCTCATCGATATGATAACACCCCGTGCTTCGGCTTTCAAAGAAATCGAGTAGAACTTTATCCGGCATAGTAGTATCATTAAAGTGAAGTGATAATTAGAAAAATAGTTTGAGAAAAGGATTGATACAGCTTTTTGTGGATATACGGGCAAACGACGGAATAATGAGAATGGTTTATATGAGGCGTATAGTAATGTATAGTGCCTTTTTCTGGGGCTTTAACCTTCTCTTTTGCAGCGATGTTAATACGCCCCAAACACCCTATGTTCCATCGGTGGTATTTGAAGGTTATGTTAACGGGGGAAAAGTTACACTGGAGGGCAACCGTTATCACCCGAACGCCTGCAGCCTTGATGTAGATACGGTGGTAATCTTTGTCTGTTCAAAAGACTATGCTCCTTCGGGAACGCCCGGCACCCCGGTCGGATCGTATATGCGACTGCTTATTTTGCCCTTTAATGATACGATTCCTCGAACGAAAATCGGTACGAAGGAGGTGAAATTTCGTTTCACGAGTCATCATATGGTCACCCAGAGCTACGAGGTTGTCCCTAAAGATTCTCTGGCACGGAACGAGCGTTATGTGCGAATGGATATCGAATCATTTGCTCGCAGGGGCGGAACCCGGATTTCCCTGACCGGCTTTCAGGCCCGGGCGCCGGTTATGATGGGCACCGTGGGGAGAGAGCCCTGTGTAATTGACCGTGGTATTCTTTACGGCGCGGTCGGGCGATAAACGTATTTGATGGCGGCAACACAAAGGTGAATCATGCAAAACAGGCAAGAGAACAAAAAAGATTACCGAATTACTTAATAGAAGGCATGACAGGTTGATACAGAGAGGGTGTTATTATAAAATGTATTGTATGATTAAAGGAGTAGAATTTTTATTATGCATTGCACTGATATATCCGGTATTTGCAGCGGAACCGCCGGTCGGTTTTCAGAATGCGGTATGGGGTATGAGTGCTTCAGAAGTACGAAGTACGGTTAAGCCTGAGCAGTGGAAACAGGTTCAGCTCGAAACCGATTTTCCCGAAGAATTGAATCTTTCGGTCTATTCCAGCAGTGCTGATATTGCCGGATATCCGGCGGAAATCCGCTACTTTTTTGTGGAAGACCGATTTTTTCAGGTAACGGTCGTTTTTGATTTTGACCACCTGGCATCCTATGATTTCAATTACAATGTTTTTCGCAGCGTGGATGAGTATTACCGGCATATCCGGGATCAGTCGCTGACCTTTGTTCATGATATTTATGATTTATTACGCAAGAAATATGGTAAAAAACAACCGGTGTTCAAGGGACTCGATCCACGGAAGATATTTCTGAACACCGATCGATACATTCAGAAGGAGCGCTGGAATCTGCGCTACCATCCTTCGGAATATTATAAACGTATCATTACTTCAGCCTATGCACGGTGGGATTTCCCTAAAACCCGGGTAATTTTCTCGGTTAATGTATCGGCTGCAGACAAGCGTTTCGATTATATGCTTTCGCTTACCTCCCTTGATTTCGAAAAGTATATCAACAAAAGGAAAGATATGCTCCGCATGGAAAACCTCTAACACGGGCGGTTCCCCGCCGCCAATTTCCGTGATTTGATTTGAGCATGTCTTTCTGCCACCGATTTTTATTGGTCCTCACCCGCTCCTTCTCAAAGGGCTTGGGACGGGTAAACAAAAAATTATTGGCAAAATAGAAAACTATAGCCCCTTTATTAAGTGAATTATTATATTGTAGTGGATTGCAGATTTTTGTGGATGCCTATCCCGAAAATTCTTAGCCTAGGAGAAGCATATTTCCGACCTGCTCGAAATAATCAAATCTCCCATACCCGGAGATAATCCCATGGGAGAGAATGTCAATTACGATACCGATTTCGATGCCCTCAAGAGTGAAATAGGGAAACTTGGAGGGATCGATTATGAATTGATCATAAATAACAGCAGGAAAATCCTGGCCGAAAAATCAAAGGATCTGCGGGTGATGGCCTTTTTAAGCTTTGCGTTGCTTCGTGACGAACAGTGGGAAGCATTTGCAGATCTGTTTGAGGGCATGACATCACTTACAGAACAGGATTATGATAATTGTTTCCCTGCTCGCCCGCGGGCCAAAGGGCTGGCAATTAAATGGATTTCAGAAGAGCGATATACCGAATTCTGTAATCAGAAAAAGCCCACCGAAAGCGACTATGAACACATAACGCGGCTTGTTGAATCGCTTACAAAACTGAAAAGTATTCTGGAATCAAAATTTCCCGATGGTTCTCCCTTTCCATCGAATCTCTTTAAAAAAGCCCAGTCCTGGGAAAAGGCTTGTAAGCCGAAGCCCAAAGCCGAGCAGTCACAGCAACAACCTGCCCAGAATCAAGCTCAGGCCTATGAGACGCCAAAGCAGGCCCAGACTGAAGGAAAAAAACTTGCCCGGTTTCTTATTGAAAAAGAGCCCGTAAAAATAATGGGATACCGTCTTATGCGTTCACTCAGGTGGGATCTGATGGAGAATGCACCTCCGGCATCCGACGGCAAAACGCAGCTCCAAGGACCCAATGCCCAGCAGAAAGCCTTTCTTGAAGGATTGATTGGTCAGAAAGACTGGAAAACACTCTTTGAAAAGTCCGAAGAAACGTTTACCGGCGCCGGAAACCACCTCTGGCTCGATCTGCAACGATATTCCGCAACCGCCTGCAAGGAGCTTGGTGAAAGCAATGCAGCAATACGGGATATCATTCTTATTGAAACCGCCGTGCTCCTTAAACGGATACCCACGCTGGTGGAGTTGGCTTTTACCGATGGGACACCGTTTTGCGATGATACGACAAAGAGCTGGATAAAATCCGAAGTCATGTCTGCACTCTCGGGAGGCAAGGGGGGCGATAATGACGGCGATGAAGACGATGATGAAGATATCCTTGAAAAGGAAAAACGTGAAGCCCAGTCACTGGCAGCCACCGGAAAAGTCGATAAGGCGCTGGAGCTGCTGCAGAATGGAATCAGGAGTTCTTCGTGCGAAGAAGATAATTTCAACCGGTCTATTTTGATGGGGCAACTCCTCCTCAAGGGTAAACAACCCGATATCGCCGTTTCGATTCTGGAGGCCCTTGACGAAAAAATCGACACCTACCATCTCCATTTGTGGAATCCCGATCTGGCGGTGGAAGCATGGGCGGTTTTGGTACAGGCGCTTAAGGTTGGAAGGGCAAACAAGCCGCAGAATCAACAGGTGGAGATGACAACAAAACTCAATGATACGGTAAAAAAGATAAGTCAGATAAACCCGACTAAGGCATTTACATTAAACAAATAAATTAAACGGAAAGGCAGGTTATTATGGCCGGAAGTTTTCAAAATGAAATCCCCCCTGCACGGATCAATCTTAAACTTGATGTGGGTAAGGGTGATGCAAAGAAGAAAGTTGAATTGCCTCTGAAGATGCTTGTCATGGGAGAGTTTTCAGGCGAGGAGCATGATGAACGGGTGGTCGATCGGGAAAAGATCAATATCAACAAGAACAATTTCACCCAGGTTATGGAAAGCATGGACCTCAACCTGAAATATTCGGTCGAAAACAAACTGACCGGAGAGGGCAATATCAATGTCGATCTTGATATTAAAAACATGGATTCTTTTAAGCCCGAAAATATCGCCAAGGAGGTCCCCGCCCTCAGCAAGCTTCTTGCAGCCCGGAACCTGATCAAGGATCTGAAATCGAATCTTTTAGACAACAGAGAATTCAGAAAACGTCTTGAAGATATCATCAAAGATCCTGATACGGCGAAATCGTTGCAGGAAGAATTAAAGAAAATTGTTCCGGAAGAAACTGAAGAAGAAAGCAAGGAAGAGAGCAAGTAAGCCGGTATGCCGGCATACCCTATTGTCATACAAACCGAGGAGTAACGATTATGGCAAATCAAGAAGAAAAACAGGCGGAAGCACAGGCCGAAAATGCAACCAGCCTGGAATATATTTATCAGACAATGAATTTATCGGTCCCCGAATCAGCGGTGGATGTTGTCAATTATAAGAATGCCGAGGCACTGGCCGACAGTAATGCCAATGAACGAATCGGTGCGGCCCTGGCCTTCTTTGTCAGCAGCGTTCTCGAATCTGAACAGACCGTCGATAAAATCGATAAGGTGCTGCTCGATCAGCATATCGCCGAAATCGACAAAAAACTGTCACACCAGCTGGATGAAATCATACATAATGAGAAATTCCAGAAAATGGAATCGGCATGGCGGAGTCTGAAGTTTCTGGTCGACCGCACCGATTTCCGGAAAAATGTCAAGATCGACCTTCTGGATGCATCCAAGGATGAATTGGCGGAAGATTTCGAAGATGCTCCCGAAACAATCCAGTCGGGGCTTTACAAACATGTCTATACCGATGAGTATGACACACCCGGCGGTGAACCCTACGGCGCAATCGTCTCCAATTACGATTTTAACAGCGGCGCGGCCGATGTCGGTCTGCTGCAGGAAATCGCAAAGGTTTCATCATCATGCCATTGCCCCTTTATCGGTTCGGCAACACCGAAATTTTTTGGGAAGGATAATGTCCACGACCTTCCGAAAATCGAAGACCTTCATAACTACATGGAGCGTTCCGAATTTCTGAAATGGAACAGTTTCAGGGAGTCCGAGGATTCTCGATATGTCGGCCTGGTGCTTCCCCGGTTTGCACTCCGTCTGCCCTACGGTTCCGAAACGCAGCCGGTGAAGGAATTCAATTATGAAGAGGGTGTGAAAGGCGACGACCACGAAAAATATCTCTGGGGGAATGCATCCTTTGCTTTCGCAGCCAACATGGTGCGCTCATTTGTTGACAACGGATGGTGTGTGCAGATCAGAGGCCCGGAAGCCGGCGGAAAGGTCGAGGATCTGCCGATTCACCTGTACGATGTCGGTAAAGGCAAACAGATGAAAATTCCTACCGAGATTCTCATTCCTGAAACGCGGGAATTTGAATTTGCCCAGGAAGGATTCATTCCGCTTTCATTCTATAAAAACAGAAACTACGCCTGTTTCTTTTCTGCTAATTCGACTCAGAAACCACAGGAGTATGATGATCCTGCAATCACGGCAAATATGCGGATTAATTCGCGGCTTCCCTATATTTTCCTTGTTTCCCGTATCGCCCATTACCTGAAGGTAATACAGCGTGAAAATATCGGATCCACCAAGAGCCGGAAAGTACTGCAGGATGAATTGCAGGAATGGATTAACGGACTGGTAACCGAAATGAACGATCCCGGTCCCGAGCTGATCGCTACCCATCCGCTGAAAGCCGCTGAAGTTGAAGTGAAAGAGATCGAGGATAATCCTGGATTTTTCACGGTTGGCCTTGCGGTCATGCCGCACTTCCAGATCGAGGGTATCGATATCAATCTGTCGCTGGTATCGCAGATGCCGAAAAGTAAGTAGAGACAGTGTGTTCTATGTGTCAACTTTTCGTGAGCTGCGCATATTTGAGGATGGTCCGGTATGGGCTGCCGAAAATCGAACTGTTAAAAAAGTGCATGGTTTGTGATTTGAATCACAGACTTTGCATGTGCTGGAATAATATATTTAAGTCGTAAACAAAAAACAATTCACCCTTCTTTGAAAGGAGTAGGTCATGCCAATACCGGCCTATATGTGGATGACAGATGAAAACGGCAGTGAAGTTAAAGGTTCTGTGGATGTCGCTGGCCGTGAAGGAAGTATCGAAGTTCATGAGTTTCATCATGAAGTGCGGATCCCCACCGATCCCGATACCGGTAAGCTGACAGGTACCAGAAAGCATGAAGCCATTACGCTTGTGAAAGCCTATGATGCTTCATCGCCGTACCTTTACAAAGCAGTGTGTGAGGGCCAGACTTTCACGCAGGTCGAGCTGAAGTGGTTCCGTATTGATGATACAGGCACCGAAACCGAATATTTCAACCATCTTTTAGAAGATGTGAAGATTTGTTCGGTCCAGCCGATCATGTACAATGTTAAAGACCCCACAAAGGAACGCTATCTTCATCTCGAAAAGGTGAGCATGCGTTACCAGAAGATCACCTGGACCTACCTCGATGGAAACCTTCAGGCTTCCGATTCCTGGAGAGAAGGAAGGTAAGTTCCCGATTTTCAGATGGAATAATAAAGCCCTGGATGTCTTCGTCCGGGGCTTTTTTGGTAATGAAGGATCCGGCAATAAACAGAGCACTTTGTGCGCAGTATTAATTAACCGCCCCGGTGAGGGATAAGAGGCTCCTGTATGTGAAGGTGGAGAAAACCGGAAAAACCGTGCCAAATGATGTGTTGCTTTCGAAATTTCGGATACAGTCTTCCTTTTCTTATTGTTTTTCTCCTTGCATTTGAAAGTTGTACCAACATTTCCAGTCCGGCTTCCGTGAAAGAAAAACCGACCTATAAGGGAATGACAATCTTTTTTTACGGGACCGAGCGAAATACCTTTGATCCCGTCGATTTCGATAATAATCTTGAAAAAATTGCCGGTCTTGGTGTTAACACTATCGTTTTGATACCCTATGGTTTTCAGGAAACAATCAGTTCAAATCATATCACCCGGGATGATCCCCGTTCGATTCCCGATGCCGATTTTATTTCCGCATGCAACAGGGTTGTGAAGAGAGGATTCACCCTTGTCGTTAAACCTCATGTAGATGTGAATACCGGTGATCCCCGGGCGGATATCATTCCCTCGGACAGGCCGGCATGGAAAGCATCGTATCTGAAATTTATCCTCCATTATGCCCATCTTGCAGATACCCTGGGGGCCCATATATTCTGTGTGGGTACCGAATTGACTGCTCTTTCGCAGGATACGCACCTATGGCACGAGATAATCGATTCCTGCCGCAGCCGGTTCCGCGGTTTGCTTACATATTCGAGTTGTCCTCAGGAAGTTTTGAGCGTTCAATTCTGGAACAAGCTGGATTATATCGGTGCTAATGCCTATTTTCCGGTCAGCAAAAGAAATAATCCGATGCTTGAGGATATGCTCTTTTCCTGGGCCTCATGGAAAGAGATGCTTCGTGATGTTTCACTTTCTCACCATCGTGATGTTCTCCTCACCGAAATCGGGTATATGAATCATACGCTTGCTGCAGAAAATCCCGGGAGTTTCGAGCACAAAGGCGACAGGGATGACCGTCTTCAGGCCGACTGCTACCGTGCAGCATTGATTGCATCGGAAAAAATGGATTTTTTGCATGGCATGTTCTGGTGGCAGTGGGAGTTGAATGATCGGGGAGACACTGCTGCTATTGATTACACACCCCGGGGCAGGCCTGCGGAAAGGGTGGTAAAGGAGTACTGGCAATGAAATCTGCAATTATGGCTATTATAATTATATTAGGTGCAGGCGCAGGTTTTTCCTATGGCGAAGAGCTGTTGCCGGAAAAGAGAAAACCCGGGCCGGTTGAACTGGGCATGTCAGGTGCAGCATCGTTTGAAGACAGCGAGTTTAATGCGACCCTTGCGGCAAGCGGCCGGTGGAAAATATGGAGGGGGCTGCTGGTTCGATATGGGTTAGCCTTTGAAGAAAAGCACAATTCCTTTTTCAAGGTGTGGAATTCTTTTGGCGCGGGCTATGAATTCACCTTTAACAAAGCATCTGTTCCTCTGTATTGCGGCGGTGGATTGACAACAACCGGGTTGTGGAAGCATATTTTGAACCGTCCCTTCGGTTCTATTGGTGCCGGCGTTCGGTATGCTATCCTTCCCCATGTCGGAATAGGTCTGAATGTCGAGGTGGCCGCCTTTTCCGAAGGAATTTTCGAGGAACATTTATTGTTTGGATTTTTTATCACTCCCGGACCGCGCGATTAGTCAATGGCACAGCAATCATATTCAAAACGTCTCGATTTTTTATCGCCCCTTTCTTCAATTCCCGGTTTTGGTCCGAAGCGGTTTGCGGCATGCAAAGAAAGCGGACTCGAAACTATCGGCACTCTCTTGTACCATTTTCCCCTGCGCTATATCGACCGTTCGGTAATAACACCCCTGGCAGCGGTACACAAGTTCAGAGACTCTCAGTGTTCGGTTATCGGGACTGTCACACGAACACGGGTTGAGAAAGGACGGAAGCCGCGACTGAGGATCCTTGTTGAAGATGATTCCGGAGCGATCGAAGCGCTCTGGTTTCATGGCATTCCTTATCTGAGAGCCATGCTTCATACCGGGAAACGTCTTATGTTGACCGGCAAAATCGGCTGTTACGGAAAATTCCAGATGGTCCATCCGGATATTGAAGTAATGGGAAAGGATAAAACCGCTCCCGATGTTCCCTATTTACCGATTTATTCGATCAGTATGGCAATGCGGAGTGCCACCATTAATCAGAAGACACTTTTCAAGGTGATCAAATGGGTACTGAAAAATCTCAAGCATTATCCCCAGATTTTACCTGCAATGATCGAGCAGGAAAAAGGATTTCCCTCTCTCCAGGAATGTCTGACCCAGATTCATATGCCCGATGATCCGGATTTACTTGACCGTTTTCGGGACCGTATTAAATATGAAGAGTTATATCAGCTTGCATTGTCGCTTCGCTGGAGTAAAAGGAAGTTTGCCCAGCCTGGCCGGTCGATGAAAGCAGGGGGGCTTATGTCCCGGATAGAAGACACTCTTCCCTTTACACTCACCGATGAACAGCGGCGGGCCGTATCGATTCTTCACAAAGATTCGGCTGTTGATGTACGAATGCATCGTCTGTTGCAGGGTGATGTGGGTTCCGGAAAAACCGTTGTTGCTTTCTGTGCCTGCCTGCCTGCACTCAACGAAGGCTGTCAGGTAGCCTGGCTGGCGCCTACCGAAGTTCTGGCGACCCAGACCCATACAACGCTTACCACTTTTCTTCGTCCCTTGGGGATTAAGCCTTCACTGTTGAAAGGGGGAACTGCTTCCTCACAGAAACGGAAGATCATTGCCGGCCTGAAGAACGGCGAGGTCCGTTTTGTTGTAGGCACCCATGCCTTACTTCAGCCGTCGGTTGCATTTGCAAAGCTTGGGATGATCGTGATCGATGAACAGCACCGGTTCGGTGTCCGCCAGCGCCTGACCCTTCAGGAAAAAGATCCCGCTTCGGATTTTCTCCTCATGTCGGCTACGCCGATCCCCCAGACTCTGGCAAAAACCCTCTATGGCGATCTGGATATTGTCAGCCTTAATCATCTTCCGGTAGAAAAGAAACCGGTGAGAACCCATGTTGTTCCCGAAAAGAAACGAATGGAAATGGAGCGGTTTGCACGGGAACATATCGAATCGGGTAAAGGACAGGTGTTTTATATTGCACCACGGATCGAAGGCGATTATGCCGGTGAAGAGGGGGTTGGCGATGTGACATCGTTATTTGAAAAGTTAACCGGCGGTACTTTTAAATCCATACCTGTCGGATTGCTTCACGGCCGCATGGCAATTGAAGACAAGGAGCGGGTAATGGAGCAGTTTGTTATGGGCGAAATCAAGCTTCTTGTATCGACAACAGTCGTGGAAGTAGGAATCGATATCCCGTCGGCGAGTATCATGATTATCGAAAATGCGGAACAGTTTGGCTTGTCCCAGCTTCACCAGTTACGCGGGCGGGTTGGCCGGGACGGCCGGGACGCCTATTGCTTTTTGCTTGCATCCTTTGAAAAAGAGAGCGTTGCTGAAGAACGGTTGAACCATTTTTGCAGCGACCATGATGGTTTTTCCATTGCCGAGCGGGACCTGAAACTCCGCGGTCCCGGTGAAGTTATTGGAATACGTCAATCGGGATGGGATGAACTTACCATGGCGGATATTGTTCGTGACGCGCCGCTTTTCAGAGAAATTCAGGAAAAGCTCGATATGCTTCTTGAGCGTTGATTTAAAAATATTTGATTTTATTCATTTTGCTGTTGTTTTTCTATAGTACTGAATAACTATTTTATAGTTTTCGCAGGAAGAAATAGTTAAAGGCGATGCCCATATTTCGGGGCAGAAAAGATTTATGACCGCTCTCATTATTCTCTGTATTCTCTATATTCTCTGTTCGGTAACACTTCTTGCCTATGGTCTTCAGTGTTATGTTCTGACCGGGCTGTTTATCAGGAAGCGCAATCAGGTAGTACCCCGTCAGCGGGAGATCATGCACAAATTCGATTTCCTTACCGATGAAAGCCGTTTCCCCTCGGTTATCATTCAGCTTCCCATGTATAACGAAAAGACGGTTGCCGTGCGTGTTATTGAAGCGGCTGCGGCCATGGATTATCCGGTTTCCCGCTATGAAATACAGGTTCTCGATGATTCCACCGATGAAACCCGGGGGTATGTCGATGATGCGGTTACTCGTCTCGGCAAAGAGGGGGTTCGCATCAGCGCTATCCGGCGCACCGACCGGACCGGTTTCAAGGCCGGCGCACTTCAGCACGGCTTACAGTATACCGATGCCGAGTTTATCGCGATTTTCGATGCCGATTTCGTTCCGAAACCAGATTTTTTGAAAAAAGCGCTTCCTTTTTTCGTCGACCGACCAAAACTGGGGCTGGTGCAGGCCCGGTGGACCCACCTCAATCCAAAGGCATCCCTGCTGACACGGGGGCAGTCCGTGGGTATCGACGGTCACTTCATGGTCGAACAGGCGGCGCGAAGCTGGAATAACCTGTTCATGAATTTCAACGGCACGGCCGGCGTGTTCCGTCGTGAAGCTATCGAAACTTCCGGCGGATGGCAGCATGATACCCTCACCGAAGACATGGATCTTTCATACCGAATGCAGCTCAATGACTGGGAAACCGAGTATGTACCCGATATCGAAGTCCCTGCCGAAGTCCCCGAGGATATCAATGCCTTTAAAAATCAGCAGTTCAGATGGGCCAAAGGATCGATTCAGACCGCTATAAAAATTGTTCCCCTTCTTATTGAGAAAAAGATCTCTGTTTTTAAATTTTTGCAGGCAATTCTTCATCTCACCCATTATGTGGTTCATCCACTCATGCTCATGATGGCATTGCTTTCGATGCCGATTTTATACTTCGTAAAAATATCGCTGTCGCCGTTCATGTTCGGTATTGTTGTTTCATCGATGGTTCTTGCTACCAGCGGACCATCAACAATGTATATGGTATCGCAGCATTTTCTGGGTAATAAAAGTATTAAGAAATTTTTCCTTATTCCTATTATGATGCTGATCGGAACAGGCCTCGCGGTCAACAACGGGAAAGCTGTACTGGAAGCCCTTTTCAGATTACAATCACCGTTTCATCGGACGCCGAAAAAGGGCGAGAAAAACGGCGGCTACTACAAGCCTCTTAAAGACATCACCGCACTTATCGAGATTGTCATGGGTTGCTATTGCCTGATAAGCCTGCGGATGTTTTTCGGCTATACCAATTTTGTGGTCAGCCCATTTCTAATGCTCTATGCATCGGGATTTATGTTCGTGGGAGCATTATCGATCATCCATTTTCAGAAACCTGATCTGATCGATTTCAAATTGAAACGATTCGGTTTGGCGCAGAAAAAAGTATAAAATCTTCACGGCCCTTTTCTCGTAATCCCTTGTATTTAAAATTATTATCATAAATTATTTAAGAAAACACTTGCATCGATGGGGTTCCCGAAGTATAATTTTTGTTCACAAGTTGAACAAATGAAACCAAATATCGAATACAAGATCATTCGAGAAATCGAAAAAGAGCCCTGTCAGACCCAGCGCGGTCTTGCAAAGAAGCTGAATGTCAGCCTGGGAAAGGCGAATTACGTGCTTGCCGGCCTTGTTGAGAAGGGTATTATCAAGGCGAAGAAACTGAAAAATCAGCCGGGGCAAATCCGGTGGCAGTATCTTCTAACGCCCAAGGGGGTTAAGGAGAAGATCGTGATTACCCAGGGATATCTCAACAATCGTCTCGATGAATTCGACAAGCTGCAGCAGGAGATCACCGAATTGAAAAAAGCGGTCGGTGACATATCGCCTTTGAGTAAACATCCATAACGCAGATTGGCACTGCCGGTCTGCTGTTTTTTTTGTAGCCGAACCTTTGGCGCGGAGTGGGAAAATTACCCGGTACCGCTGATGGGGGAAAGGTGCGTCTTTGGGTAAATCCGAAATTCGAAATGAAGCAAGCACTAAGATATCCACCTAAAAGAGATTGTATTCTGTGACAACATGGCCTTCCAGGCCATATTGTAAGCTCATTAAAGCACGACTAAGCAAGGGAAAATCCACATGTCTCCAAAAAAAGCTTTCATTACCGGTGTTTCCGGTCAGGATGGTTCTTATCTTACCGAGCTGTTGCTCGATAAAGGGTATGAAGTCCACGGGATGATCCGTCGGGCGAGCAGTTTTAACCGGGAGCGGATCGAACATATTCATCAGCGAGGCAAGCAGAAGGAAAATTTTTACCTTTACTACGGCGATGTCTCCGACAGCAGTAATCTCAACCGGTTGGTGGAGAAAATTCAACCCGATGAGATCTATAATCTTGCCGCTCAGTCTCATGTGAAAGTCTCCTTCGAGGTGCCCGAGTATACCGCCGAGGTCGATGCCCTGGGAACCCTTCGCCTGCTCGACGCCATCAAGGAGACCGGATTGAAATGCAAATTCTATCAGGCGTCGACATCAGAACTCTACGGAAAAGTGCAGGAAGTTCCCCAGAGCGAAACAACACCGTTCTATCCCCGTTCGCCCTATGGGGTAGCCAAACTGTATGCGTTCTGGATTGTCAAAAACTACCGTGAAGCCTATAATCTTCATGCAAGCAACGGCATCCTTTTTAACCACGAGTCCCCCCGACGGGGAGAGAATTTTGTCACCCGAAAAATTACACTGGGCGTTACCGGAGTCCAAGCCGGGACCAAGGACTGTATCCGGCTGGGAAATCTCAGTGCCCGCCGGGACTGGGGATACGCACCCGATTATGTGAATGCCATGTGGCTCATGCTGCAAAAAGAGACGCCCGATGATTACGTTATCGCCACCGGTGAAATGCATACGGTCCGTGAGTTTGTGGAAAAGAGCTTTGCATGCCTCGATATGGAAATCGAATGGCAGGGCGAAAATGAGAATGAGAGAGGTGTTGATAAAAAGAGCGGAAAAACGGTCGTGGAAGTCGATCCGAAATACTATCGTCCTACCGAAGTCGAACAGCTCTGTGGGAATCCAACAAAGGCAAACCAGGAACTTGGATGGAAACCGACCGTGACCTTTGATCAGCTGGTTGAGATAATGGTAAAAGCCGACCGGGAAACGGTCAAATCGAGATAAGAGTAAGAGATAGAACGCGGATAACGCGGATGCGACGGATTTTCGCGGATTTGAGAAAAAATAGACATGAAAAAGAAAACAGAAGTTGAGTAAAAGATACTATGCCCGGCATGTTCCCATTACTCCATAGCTCCAATACTCCATCACTCCAAATCTTCCTATGATTATTCGAACTCAAGCTTTTCCCCGCGCTGCGCTGATCGGTAATCCCTCCGACGGTTATTTCGGGAAGACGATCGCTTTTACATTCAGGAATTTTTATGCCGGGGTGGTGCTGTACGAATCACCGGAGTTGGAGATCCTTCCGAGCGTGCGTGACCATTCGGTATTTCAAAGCATTCAGGATCTTGTGCTCGATGTCAACCATCACGGGTATTACGGCGGGATCCGTCTTTTGAAAGCGGCCATAAAGGTATTTCACGATTATTGCTCCGAAAAAGGAATTGTTCTTCATAACGATAACTTCACCATTCGTTATTCATCGAATATCCCCCATCTTGTGGGACTTGCGGGCTCGAGTGCGATCATTACTGCCTGTTTTCGGGCACTCATGGCCTATTATGGGGTGAAAATTGTCAAACCTGTCCTTGCTAATCTTATTTTATCGGTTGAAAAGGAACAGCTCGGCATATCCGCAGGTCTTCAGGACCGGGTGGCCCAGGTTTATCAGGGCCCGGTCTATATGGATTTCAATCAGAAGCATATGGATGAAAAGGGCTATGGCATCTATGAAATGCTGTCCCGGGACCAGTTTCCATCGTTATATATCGCCTATCGGGCCGACCTCTCGGAGGGCTCCGATATTTTTCATAACAACCTTCGGGAGAGGTTTAACCGGGGCGAGTCTGAGGTTATCGAAGCCATGGGCAAATGGGGTGAGCTTACCGATAAGGTGCATGATTCGCTGGTTGCGAAAAAGAATGATCGAATCCATGATCTTCTCAACGAAAATTTTGATATACGTAGAAAACTCTGCCGTATCAGTAAAGATAATATCGCCATGGTTGAAGCTGCCCGGGGCGTTGGAGCAAGCGCAAAGTTCACCGGCTCCGGCGGCGCAATAATCGGGACCTATACCGATGAAACTATGTTTCAATCGATCTGTGAAGCCCTGACACCCACGGGAGTTGAGGTTATCAAGCCCGACATTTCACCGGAAAGTGACGAATGAGTAAATCTGCGGTTACTAAAGCGATTATACCGGCCGCGGGGCTGGGAACACGATTTTTGCCGGCAACAAAATCCCAGCCCAAAGAGATGCTTCCTATTGTCGACACGCCGACAATCCAGTATGTTGTCGAAGAAGCCGTTGCTTCGGGAATAACCGACATCCTGATGATTATCGGAAAAGGTAAACGGGCGATCGAGGAGCATTTCGACCGCAATTTCGAGCTGGAAAATGTCCTGAGTGAAAAGGGAAAGCAGGCCGAACTCGATGCAGTCCGTCGAATAACCGATCTGGCAAATATTCATTTTGTATGGCAGAAGGAATTGAAAGGGCTTGGTGATGCCATCGCCCATGCAAAATGCCACGTCGGCAATAACCCCTTTGCCGTGCTCTTGGGCGATACGGTTATCGAAACCCAAACAACACCGGCGATTAAACAGTTAATGACTATCTACGACCGCTATCACGAGAGTGTCATTGCTGTGGAAGAAGTTCCCCGGGAGCGGGTAAGCAGATATGGTGTCATCGACGGCAAGTGTATCGATGACCGGGTGTATCTGATCAACAATTTTGTAGAAAAACCCAAGCCCGAAGACGCCCCCTCAAATATGGTGGTCGCCAGCAGATACGTACTTTCGCCCGACATTTTCACCTACCTTGAATCGACACCCCCGGGAATCAACGAAGAGATCCAGATCACCGATGCGCTCAAGCTCATGCTCAACGACCGGGCTATTTACGGCAAACACCTCGAAGGCAAGCGCTACGATATCGGCAACAAAGCCGAATTTATCAAGGCAAGCGTGCTTTTCGGACTGAAACGGGATGATATGGGCGATGAGTTGCGAAGGTGGATAAAAGAGTTGGCGAATGAATGCTAATGCATTTCAAACTCTCACCGCATAACATTCAAAGGTCAAATGTCAAAAACAGGGAATTAGTATCATGAACATTCTCCTCACCGGCACAGCCGGCTTTATCGGGTTTCATGTCGCACGGAAGCTGCTTGATAGAGGCGACAGCGTTACCGGACTCGACAATTTCAATCCCTACTACGATGTGAAAATCAAGGAGGACCGGAATGCGATCTTGGAGAAATATCCCGGATACCGGGTTATCCGATGTGATCTTCATGATGCTGAGGGTATGAAAAAGGCTTTTGAGTCGGGTCCCTACGAGGTTGTCTGCAACCTTGGCGCCCAGGCCGGTGTGCGCTACTCGCTTGAGCATCCCCATGCCTATATTGACTCGAATATTTCGGGATTTTTAAATGTATTAGAAGGGTGCCGTCATACCGGAATCAAGCGCCTGGTCTACGCGTCGTCGTCGAGTGTGTATGGCGGTAACACCAAGCTTCCCTTTTCGGAGCAGGACCGGGTGGATACGCCGGTGAGTTTATATGCGGCCAGCAAGAAAGCCAATGAGCTGATGGCCCATTGTTATTCACATCTGTACGGTTTTCAGACAATCGGGCACCGGTTTTTCACGGTTTACGGTCCCTGGGGTCGGCCCGACATGGCCATGTGGCTCTTTACCAAGGCGATCCTGGCCGGGGAGCCGATCAAGGTGTTTAACAAAGGCGATATGCAGCGGGATTTTACCTATATCGATGATATTGTACAGGGAGTGGTTGCATCACTCGACGCTCCTGATCTGGCGCAGTGTGAGGTCTTTAATCTGGGAAATAACCGCTCCGAGAACCTTGTCGATTTAATTACGCTTATAGAAAAATGTCTGGGGTGTGAGGCACACAAAGAGCTTTTACCCATGCAGATGGGTGATGTCAAGGCTACCTATGCCAATATTCGCCATGCAAAGGAGATGCTGGGCTTTGAACCCACCACGCCAATAAGCGAAGGCGTGCCGAAATTTATTGCCTGGTATAAGAGCTATCATGGGTGATCAGCAAAGTCATCTTCTGGAAATGCTCCATGAACTGGCGAGGGCGAAGGTCGAATTTATTGTATGCGGTGGTGTTGCGGCGGTCCTTCATGGAGTGGAACGGATGACCCTCGATCTTGATCTGTCGGTCAAAATGGACAAAAAAAATATCGAGCACCTCGACCGGGTGGTCAAAAAGCTGGGTCTGGTCCCCCGCGTTCCGGTTCCCTTGCTCAGTATCAGCGATCCTGAAAAGGTAGCGATAATGATCAAGGAGAAAAATGCGGTGGTTTTCAGCTTGATCGATAACGAAAAGCCATTCAGGCATATCGATATTATGCTGACCAGAGAGCATCTGTATGAAAATTTACTCCCTTCAAGTGAATGCATTACAATCAGGGGAGATACAATCAGGGTCATTTCGAAATCAAAACTCATTGAAATAAAAGAGAAAATAAAGCCGCCACGGGATAAAGATAAAATCGATATCGACACGCTGAAAAAGCTGCTATGAAGAGAGAAGAATTTGAAAAGGGAACCATCAGTTTCCGCAAGAAAATAGAGACACTGTCGGAATCGGATTTTGACGGCCATACTGCATTTCAGCACATGACTGCCGAGCAGCGGTTGGAATGGGTCTCCAATGCCGCACAATTCTGGTTCGAAACACGAATTAACATTGAGGATAAGCCGGGAAATGCAATTCATTGATCTCAAGGCCCAGCAGGCATTAATTGAAACCTCGCTAAAAAAGCGGATTGAAACGGTTCTGTCCCACGGCAAATATATCATGGGGCCCGAAATTTTCGAGCTTGAAGAAAAACTTGCGAACTACTGCGGGGTAAAGCATTGTGTGTGCTGTTCCAGCGGCACCGATGCGCTTCTTTTAGCACTGATGGCCTATGATATCGGTCCGGGTGATGCTGTTTTTACCACGCCCTTTACGTTCATTGCCACCGCCGAGGTTATTTCCCTTCTGGGAGCGACCCCGGTATTTGTTGATATCAATCCGGAGACATTCAATATCGATGCCGGCAAACTGCAACAGGCGATCGCTGATGTAACGAGCGGTAAAAAGTCTTCGCCGGGCGCGCCTGAGGGCCTGAAACCACGGGGCGTAATCCCGGTCGATATATTCGGATGTCCCGCCGAGTACGATACCATAGGAAAAGTCGCCCGGGAAAACAACCTTTTTGTTCTGGAAGACGCCTGCCAGAGTTTCGGCGCGCGCTATAAAAACAAAAGAGCCTGCAGCCTGGGAGACATGGCGGCAACGAGTTTTTTCCCTGCCAAACCCCTGGGGTGTTATGGTGACGGTGGCGCCGTATTCTTAAATGATGATGCGCTCAGCGAAAAAATTACCTCGATCAGGATCCACGGTCAGGGAAGCAATAAGTACGATAATGTGCGGATCGGTCTCAACGGAAGAATGGACACCATGCAGGCCGCGGTGCTGCTCTGCAAGCTCGACCTGTTCGACAAGGAGCTGGAGAACCGCCAGGGTGTCGCACATCGGTATGGGGAAGCATTGAGCGGCGGTTTTACCTTGCAGACCGTGCCCGAACATAGCATGTCGGCATGGGCACAGTACGCGATTGTGAGCGATAATCGTGATGAAATTATCGGGAAACTCAAGGCTGCAAATATCCCGGCAGCAATTTATTACCCCAAACCGCTTCACCTGCAGGACGCCTTTTCATTGCTGGGGCATACAAAAGGCGATTTTCCGGTATCGGAATCGATTGCGGACCGGATTTTCAGCGTGCCCTTTCATCCGTACCTGGAAAAAGAGGACCAGCAGCGGATTATAAAAGCGATACGAGGATAGAACGCGGATGACGCTGATTTTGCCGATGTGCGCAGATAAGAACGGAAATTGTGGTTTAAGAGGGAGAAGAATTGCTTCAGGAGCGCGGAGAACTACATTCAATGAATGAAAACGACATCACGCTCCTCCGCTCGTTTTTTTCTTCGATGATGTTGAAGAGAGTCCCGATCCGGTCAGCCTGAACAGCACCGACAGGGAGAGTGTTAAAGGCTGGTTCAGATCACGGGAAAAAGAGATTACTGAAGGCCTTCTTTGCTGAAGAAAAAAACATGAATCATCAAGTGGAATCAATTGTTTCGCGTATTAAAATCGTGCTTGAAGACCGGGTGGAGTTTGCCTTACTTTTCGGGTCGGTTCTGACTGAAAATTTTGCCGATGAAAGCGATATCGATTGTGCGGCCTATTTCAAAGAACCGCCGAAATCCTTTTCAGATCGGGCACAACTCATAATCGATCTTGAAGATGCATTACAAAAAAAGTTTGATATGATATTCCTGAATTCTTCGGATATAATAATTACCATGCAGGTGCTTGCAAACGGTGAACTGGTAATCAATAATGATCCCGGCAAATTTGTCGTTTATAAAGCTCAAAAGATAAGCGAGTATATCGATTTTAAAAAAAGCAGGAAAATCATTGAAGATTCCATGCTGCGCGGCAGGATATATGCTTGAAAAAGACGCCATACTCTCCAAAATATCGATAATAAAGAATTGCCTTAAGTCTATTGTCAGGGCAAAGGATATGGAGGAGGGGGCAATCGATGAAATCTTTCTGGATGATATCATTTCAGTGAACCTTCAAAGAGCAGTGCAGGCATGTATCGATATTGCCCATATTATTATTGCTCAAAAAGGCCTCAAGCTTCCTGCAACCTATAAAGAGTCATTCGGGATCCTGGCAAAAGAGAAAATTATCACCGGAAGCATTGCGTCTACAATGATGAAAATGGTTGGTTTCAGGAATATCGCTGTCCATGAATACCAGGCTGTTGATGATACAATCATGATGTCGATTATTGAGTGTCATCTGAAAGACTTTGAAGTATACTATACTCAAATTTACGAATACATCAACGATTAGTTTATAACAAAAATCTTTTAGTGAGAATGAAAAATCCTGGCTTGAGTTAAAACGTAAATGGAAAACGACAAACCCGGGATTGCTCGAACAACATGAAGATCTCATTTTGGTAGCACAGCAGCTTATTGGAGGTGAGTAATGATATTAAGCTCGGAAAGCGGGCCGAATGGATGGCCGAGTGGCTCATGATGGCAAATGATATCGAGGACGAGGACGATTATTCAATCTGCAATCTGAAATCACCTCACCCATCACTCCAGTACTCCATTTCCCCATCATCTGTGATTATCTGTGCGAATCTGTGGTTCCCCATTCTTTTCCGCGATATTCCGAATGTTCCATGGGAAATCCATTCAAAGGAAATAGCCTATGACCAATGATACAAATTTTCAACCCGGCGGCCCAGCCATGCAGCAGCCGATTCAGCCGCAACCGCAGATCTACACCGATCCCGATGAAATCAATCTTCTGGAGTATGTCTACGAGCTTGTCAAAAACAAATGGCTGATTATTGGCGTGACAATTCTGGGTTTGGTGCTGGGCTATGTGGCTGCTCGTATCAAAGGCCCGACCTATACGGCCACTGCGGTGATCGCACCCAAGGAGAACGATTCCCGGAAAATGCCCTCGGTTTCAGGGTTCGGCGCCCTGGGAGGCCTGGTAGCCAGCCAGCTCAATATCGGCGGCAATGCCAGCCTCGATAAAATTGATATTGTGCTTGACAGCAGGAAGTTTGGTGCCGAGCTTCTGGAAAAATACAATCTTATACCATCGGTATATGAACTTGTTGCACCCAAGTATTATAAGGAAAATTATAACGAAGATGAAAAGAAATGGGTTGCCGATTCTCTCAAACCCGAGCCCATGAAAATTGCAGGGGTAGTCAATGGAGAATTTTTAGAAAGAGAAGTCACGAAATCGAATACAATGGAAATAAGCGTAAACAGCAAAGATTCTTCATTCAGTCATACCTTGCTCGAAAACGGCCTCGAATATCTCGACCTCTATATTCGCGAATCGACCCAGGAAGACGCCAATGAAAATATCAAGTACCTCGAAAAGCAGCTCACGGTTGTATCGGACCCCCTCTTGCGCGCAAAAATCCAGGAGTTGGTCGCCCAGGAGTACGAAAAGGCGATGGTGGTGAGTAAGGAGGCGTTCCAGATTATCGATCCTCCCTTTCCGAGCGTGAGTCATAAGGAAAAAAAACTCTATCCTCTTGTTTTTGCTTTTGGACTCTTTTTTCTGACCGTGCTCTTTGTGGTGTTCAAACATGCCTTTGTTTCGGGGGAGAAAACCGAAGAAGACAAAAAGCTGATCGAGGGCATTCGGCGCGAGTTGCGACTGGGGAGGAGATAGAACGCGGATGACGCGGATGCGACGGATTATCGCGGATCTGAAAATTTGGGTGAAGAGATCGTACACTATTCGACATTTCTCTCATTATATCTGTGCACATCTGAGTTATCTGTGGTTCCCCCTTTCTTTTGCCGTGGGAATTAACACCCACGAATCATACGAATTGCGCGAATAGAGAAATGCCGGATGCAGCTTCGCCTTATCGCTGTAGCTCCGGGAGGGCTTGGAAGCCGGATCTGCAATCAAACCAATATACAAGTGCTATGCCTATGGAGCTGAATTTTTCCTATGCCGGTCTGCCGGCATAGCTTATAATCAGGCATTTTCCCTAAAAGGGATACAAAGGGATGGCAATCCCTTTCCATATAATAAACTTCCATATAATAAATTACCAATGATATTATTTCGAATACTTCGACATTTCGATAAATTCAGTGCAGCGCTTTCGAGTTTTGACTTTCGACCCTCCCCCCATACATACCCCCTATGCCCCTAAAGTATCTTTTTTCACAAAACACTTGTTCAATCGGTGAACAGAGGTGTATGCTTATTATTCCTAAACGGTTGATTTGGCATGCGATTGCGTAGTACCGCCGATGGGGGAAAGGTGCGCCCACGGGAAAAATTCCCGAAAAAAAGTAATACAAAATGATCGATAAAAAATTCTGGCACAATAAAAAAGTGTT